>JAEYLA010000267.1 GCA_023461495.1 Bacillota bacterium
ACGCTGCTGCTGGAAGGCCAGAAGCGGCAGCATGGCACGGATCTCACCGTATTCAAGGGAGATGTGCGCTGGGCAACCACCATCTCCGCGGATGGCGAGCGCATCACCGGCACGAAAATGGATGCTAAAATTGCCGATATCGTTTTGAACCAGAAACAGGAATACATTGGTCAGGCCACCATTGTCGGCATGCCCTACGCCGTGAAATACGCTCCCATTCTTGTAGATGGATCTGCGGCAGGCGCGCTGTTTGCGGGCCTGCCTATGAGCGATATCAAGCAGGCGCAGTCCAAAGCCATCCTTACGAACGTTCTGATTGCCGTTGTGCTGATCACGTTTTCCATTGCAGGTACACTCCTCTTTATCCGCCGCAACGTGCAAAAGCCGCTGCGCCAGCTCAAGCTTGGCGCGGAACAGCTTGCCGCGGGCAATACGGGCCTGACGATGGACGCGGGCAACCGCAGGGATGAGGTGGGCGTGCTGATGCAGTCCTTCTCAACAGTGTGCATGTCCCTGCAGGCCATGATTGCGGATACGGACCTATTGGTGCAGGCTTCCCTCGCGGGGCAGCTGAGCACGCGTGCCGACGCCGAAAAGCACAGCGGAGACTTCAAGCGTATCGTGCAGGGCGTAAACGACACGCTTGACGCCGTGATTGCACCCGTACAGGAAGCGACACTTGTGCTGCGCGAGCTTTCCGTTGGAAACCTGAACGCCCGCGTCACTGGGGATTTCAAGGGCGACCACGCCATCATCAAGCACGCGCTTAACGATACGATCGACTCGCTCAAGCGTTATATCGCGGAAACCTCCGACGTTCTGGAGGAGATTGCCGAAAAGAATCTTTCGGTCTCCATCACCTCGGAATTCCATGGCGATTTCGCACAGCTCAAAGAATCTATCAACGGCATCGTCTACTCCCTCAACGATATGCTGCAGGAAATCTCCGCCGCGGCCGACCAGGTGGCGGCAGGCACCATGCAGGTATCGGCGGGCAGCCAGACGCTCTCCCAAGCGTCCGTGGAACAGGCAAGCTCCATTGAAGAACTCCACGCCACCGTGACTGAACTTGCCGAGCACACCAAGCACAATGCCGCAAGGGCCGTGACCGCTTCCGAGCTGAGCGCCGCGGCGCAGGCGAACGCGCTAAAAGGCAACACGCGGATGCACGCGCTACAGGTAGCAATGGGGGCCATCAACGAAACGGCGGCAAGCATTGGCAAAATCATCAAAGTGATCGACGATATCGCGTTCCAGACGAGCATCCTCTCTCTCAACGCCGCCATTGAGGCGGCGCGCGCCGGGCAGTACGGGCGCGGCTTCTCCGTTGTGGCGGATGAGGTGCGAAACCTTGCGCAAAAATCCGCCAACGCCGCCAGGGAGACAACCGTACTCATCAACAACTCCATCAAGAAGGCCGCCGCCGGTACGCGGATTGCAGACGATACCTCTACCGTTCTGCAGGAGATCACCGCAAGCGTAGAGGAGTCCGCCTCCCTTGTAAAAGAAATTGCGGAAGCCTCAAACTACCAGGCCACAGGCATCGCCCAGGTCAACACCGGCCTCTCCATGATGAGCGATATGGTGCAGGAGAATTCCGCCACAGCGGAACAAAGCGCCGCCACAGCGGAGGAGCTTTCCGGCCAGGCCGACATGCTTAAAGACATGGTAGAGGAATTTGAACTGATGGACGAAGAAGGCGAATAACAATCAGAATACGGATAAAAACCGTCCCGGCAGCCGGGACGGTTTTTTTGTTGCCTGCAACCCTTCTTGAGGGCCGCCTTAAAAGATAAGAATATAGGCGGCGCCTGTTTTAACAAACTATCCGCCCCGGGCATATCCGGATATTGCCCGGGCACTTTTGTGCGCCGCTTTGTTTATCCGGAATACTGCACGTTATCAAACGCTTCCTCATCCTGCACGCCGTCAATATAAATCATATACTCCCGGCGCTCAATCTTTAAAACGCCCGTCCTGCCGTCCTCCATGCGGAAGTATACAGTGCTGTTTTGATCGGCTGCATAGGGCAGCAGCCGATCACCGGTCTCTATTGTGCCGGGAACAAGCGCGCCGTTGACAAAAAACTGCGCCGGAATCTTTTGATTTGCCGTCAGCACACGGGATGTTGCCGCATTGCGGATCATGGAAAGGTCAGGAGGTTCCGGCTCAAATGTAAAAGAGGTGGAAATCCGGTAAGCACGGTAAGCATCCGTCCATGTGCCCAGCGCATCGACGCTGCCGCCGAGCATCCACACACCGGCATACACACCCTCCACATGGCCATATTTCGAGTCCGAAAGGAGCAGCGTTTCCCCATCGAACACATAGATATCTGTCTCACAATCATCCGAACCCATATCGAAGCTGACCGCAATACACGGCCGCCCCGCCGCGTTATACGCCACAAACGCATCCCTGAAAAACCCGTTCACGACAGCGCCGGGCATTGCCTGCCCATTCTTTTCTATCTGTAAGGAGATCGTATATGCCTCTTCATTGCTCTGTATGGTAATGTTCTCCATAGCGCCGTCGCCATCAAGATCAACCGCTTCCGTGTATCCGTCATACAGGCGCATGTAATCCATACCGCTGTAAACGGCCTGTGTGCCTTCCGGCTGTACGAATTCTGCAGGCTGTTCTGTTTCAGATGGAAGCGGCGCTTCTTCCCGGGGCGCTTCCCGTACTGCCTCCCGGCTGGCGGAGGCCTGTTCTCTTTTTTCCATCGCGCCCTGCACGACTCCCTTCATAATCCGGGGCAGGCAGCCCGCCGCCATCAGCGCCACCAACACAAACAAAAGCAGCAGCGCGAGTATTTTTCTTTTCATGCCGACATCCCTCTTTCTCAAACGCTTTATGCAAACGCCGCAGGCGCGGCGCCTGACGAAAAAGCGCGCCGCTTTGCGGGTGCTATCTTTCAATAGAAAAGGCAGCGCCACCTCTTCCATCCGAATCATACCACTTCGGCGCCGGATGCGCCATAGGCAGCCCATTCTGTAATCCTTCGCGCCCACCGGATTTGAAACGCACAGGTTCGGCAATCCTCAATGCATCGATAGGAGCGCCGGTGGAACGGATATGGTTCCGCTGCGGAGTTTCCCATGACGCTGAACCGGGGCAGCGACGCGCACCGTTTATAAACTGATTTTTTTGGGGAATTTTGAAAAATGAGTTTTCATGTGAATATTTTGAGAATTTTCCCGCCATTTTAGATGCGTAGGACCAAAAAAAGAAACAGCAAAGGTTCCAAAAAGGAAATCCGGAGGCTGTGTTGGGACCAGCGTTGTTTATGATTGTCCAAGATGGTAATACATGTTACTGGCTGGCAGTGTCTTGCC
>JAEYLA010000268.1 GCA_023461495.1 Bacillota bacterium
CTACCTCAGCGGAGCATTTCAAACAACAGGTTTCCCAAAGGGGAAACCTGTTGTTTGATGCCGGATCTGCTGCAAAAAGGGTTGCGCCTTACGGCAGAACCTTTAAAAAAGACAGGTTTCTTGCGCATCCCTGTATGATGGGCCTACCCGCTCCATATACATGAATAGTCGCCCGGTCGTTCCGGGCGGCTGTAGGAGGGAGGGAAGGCCGATATTGCTCAACAGAAAGACGTTCTTCTATCAGGCGGCGCTGCTTGCCCTCTCAAACAGCGCGCTGCTGCTTTTGGGCTTTGCATACCGGGTGCTTCTGGGGCGGCTGGCAGGGCCGGAGGGAATGGGCGTTTATACGCTGACCATACAGGTGTACTCCATCGTGATGTCCGTATGCGTTGCCGGGCTTTGCGTCGGTGTTACACATGTCACGGCGTCCCTCGCGGCGCAGCAGGATATCCTGGGCATTAAGCGGCTGGTACGCTTTGCGGTACTCTGCTTCCTGGCGCTGCTTTGCGTGATGGCGGTGCCGATTCTGCTGCTTCGGGAGCAGATTGCGGCAAGTATCCTTGGAGATGCGCGCACCGCAAACGCGTTGTGGATGATTTTACTGTGCATCCTGCTCACGGGTGTGGAAAACATCCTAAAGGCAGCCTTTAACGGCGCGCGTACGGTGCGCTTTACCGCCATATCGGAACTTGGAGAACAGACGTTTCGCATTGTATTTGCGGCGCTGCTGCTTTCGCGTTATGTGAACGGGGATCATGGATATACCGCGTTTTTGATCATCATGGTCATGACGCTGAGCGAGCTTTACAGCGTGCTCTTTTTAGGCATTTCCTATTTTACAAAATTCCGCAGCGCCCATCCGAAAAAGAAGGCAACGCAGGGCATACGGCGCAGCTTTTTGAAAATCGCCGTTCCGTCCGCGCTGACCTCCATGCTTTCCAATGTATTTGCGTCGATTTCAGTGGTGATATTTCCGTCCCGGCTGATGCTTTCCGGCTGCACCAGGGTGGAGGCGGTAAGTGCGCTGGGACTGATTTCCGGCATGGTGGTGCCGGTGCTGATGCTTCCCTCGGCGCTTGTGGGCGCGCTGAGCACGCTGCTGATGCCAAGCATCGCCTCAAGCATATCCCGCAGGGATCATCCGGATCTCATCCGCAAGGTCAACAAGGGGATCGAAGCGGCAGGGCTTCTCGGCCTGCCTGCGACAGCCGTGCTGCTGCCCTATACGCCTATGCTGTGCGCACTGCTCTATGGGCAGACGGTACCGCCCGCCCTTGCGGATGCGCTGAGCCTGCAGGCGATTACCATCTATTATCTGAGCATTACAACAAGCATATTGAATGGGCTTGGCAAGCAAAAGCAGGTGCTGATTCTTGCCGCCATAGGCGAGGCGCTGCAACTGGCGCTGGTATGGGTGCTGACGGCAATGCCAAGCCTGCATGTGTATGGGTATATCATCGGCATACTGTCCGGAGATCTGCTGCGCGTGGTGGCGGGGTTTGTGCTGATCCGCAGGGCAACGCATACGCGCCCGCGCCTGTTCCATGCGGGCATTGTGCCCGCCGCCTGCGCCATCATCCTCTATGCAAGCGTCAGAATCTTATTCTTCTTTGGATTACAGCACGGCATGACGGCGATTGGAGCGATGCTTGTAAGCATTCCTGTCTGCATCGCGCTTTATTTCCTGCTGCTGCGCCTGCTTGGCGTGCGGGTTTGGACATATTTCCAAAGAATCGTCTTCCGCAAAGCCCCTTCCCGTGCGAACGGGCCAGAGGCGGAGGCGGTGCCCTAGAGTAAGAAAAAGAGCCGGGAAACTCTCCCGGCTCTTCTGCCGCTTGCTCGCTATTTTGTGGTATTCAGGTAACGGTCCCGCGCAACATAGTGCGTGTGGAGCAGCTCGTGCGATTTGTGCCCGCCCGGCACGCCCAGATAATCCGCATAAATCTTCTGTATGGCGGGGCTCTGGTGGCTCTTGCGGTAGGTCATTTCCACATCCTCCGCGTAGGTGGCGCGGGTGCGCTCCACGCGCGGATCGATCTCATAGCGCGTGCGCGCGTCCACAATCGGCTGCCCGCCACCGTTCACGCAGCCGCCGGGGCAGCCCATGATTTCAATGAAGTGATAGTTCTTTTCGCCGCGCTTGACGGCGTCAAGAAGCTTTCCCGCGTTTGCCGTGCCATGGGCGACGGCGATATTGACCTCCATCCCGCCGATGGAGATCGTCGCTTCCTTGATACCGGCAAGGCCGCGCACATCGGAATATTCGATGCCCTGCAGGTCTTCGCCCGCGAGGATGTCGGCGACCGTACGCAGGGCCGCTTCCATCACGCCGCCCGTCACGCCGAATATGGTGGCGGCGCCGGTAGAGTCGCCCAGGATATCGTCAAATTCTTCATCCGGCAGGTTGATAAAATCAATGCCCGCAAGCTTGATCATGGCGGCAAGCTCGCGCGTGGTGATGTTGGCGTCCACATCCCGGTAGCCGTCCCGGCCCATTTCCGGACGGCTGATCTCGAATTTTTTTGCCGTGCAGGGCATGACGGAAACCACATAGATGTCCTTTGGGTCAAGGCCGTTCTGCTCGGCAAAGTAGGTCTTGGTAACCGCGCCCTGCATCTGGTTCGGACTCTTGCAGGTAGAGAGGTTCTCTAAAAACTCGGGGTAGAAGTGTTCGCAGTATTTTACCCAGCCGGGGCTGCAGGAGGTAATCATGGGCAGGGTGCCGCCATCCTTGATGCGGCCTAAAAGCTCCGTACCTTCTTCCATAATGGTCAGATCCGCCGCAAACTGTACGTCGAACACCTTGTAGGCCCCAAGGCGGCGCATGGCGGCGGCAAGTTTCCCCGTACAGCGCGTGCCCATCGGCATGCCGAACATCTCGCCTATGCCAAAGCGCACGGCGGGCGCGGGCTGGAAAATGACGTGCTTCTTCGGATCGCTCAAAGCGTCCCAAACAGATTGGGTGGCGTCCTTTTCCGTAAGCGCGCTGGTGGGACAGGCGATGATACACTGCCCGCAGTTGATGCAGGCGATCTCGTTGAGACTCTTGTTGAATACGGAGCCGATCTGCGTTTGGAAGCCGCGGTTCTGCAGGCCGATCGCATAGACGCCCTGTGTCTTTTCGCAGGCTGCGATACAGCGGCGGCAGAGAATGCATTTGTTGTTGTCACGGATGACGGAAGGGGAGAGCGTATCAATGGTTTTCTCAATGCGCGCGCCGTCAAACGGGATATCTGTAATCCCAAGCTCATCTGCAAGCGATTGCAGCTCGCACGTGGTGTTGCGCTTGCAGGTGAGGCAGGAGCGGTCATGGTCGGATAAAATCAGCTCCAGCACGGCGCGGCGGGCGGAAAGCACCTTGGGGGAGGCGGTGCGGATTTCAAGCCCCTCGGAAACGGGGTATACGCACGCGGCCTGCAGCCTGCCGGTTTTCACTTCCTCCACCAGGCACATGCGGCACGCGCCGATGTTGTTGAGCCCTTTCAGGTTGCACAGCGTGGGGATGCGGATGCCTTCGCGGCGCGCCGCCTCGAGAACCGTAGCGTGCTCATGCACTGTGACGGGACGCCCGTCAATCATCATCGTTACCATGCGCGTATTCCTTCCTCAGCAATCAAAATGAAATGATATTTTTTTGACGATCATGAATATAGAATACTGTCTATATAGAGAGAAGTCAATATGATCTTAAGGAAATGTTTACAAATAATTGTTTGATGCGTCACATTGGGCGGCGGTATAATACAGAAGGTTACAAAAATATGACGTTCATATGAAACCATTTGTGTCCTTGAGACGTTATTATAGTTTAGATGGATCATTACAGCAGGGCAGAAAGCCTATGGGGGGATCATGGAGCAAAACGCCGGGCATTTAATTGAACTTAGAAACGTAATAAAAACATATCATGTGGGGTCATCCCCCATCAAAGCACTCAACGGCGTGGATCTTACGCTCAACAGCGGTGATATCTGCTGCATTGTGGGCCGTTCCGGCTCGGGAAAGTCCACATTATTAAACCTTCTTGCGGGGCTGGAGCAGCCCACAAGCGGGGAAATTATCATTGCCCGCATGCACATCGAGCGCATGACGCAAAGCGAGCTTATTGTATTCCGGCAGAAGAAAGTCGGGTTTATTTTTCAGTCCTTCAACCTTATGCCCTATTATACGGCGCTTGAAAACGTGGCGCTGCCGCTCTCGTTCCGCGGGGTGAACAAGGCCAAGCGCAATAAGATCGCGCGGGATATGCTAAAAGCGGTGGGCCTTGGTACGCATATGAATCACAAGCCCATGCAGATGAGCGGCGGGCAGCAGCAGCGTGTCGGCATTGCGCGGGCCTTGGTGAGCGACCCGGAGATTGTCTTCGCGGACGAGCCAACGGGCAACCTCGATTCCAAGACCTCCGACGAGGTCATGCATCTGATTACGGAGATTGCCCGCGAGCGGGGAAAAACGCTGATCATGGTAACGCATGATGCGAACATGGCCGCTTTTACGGACAAAGCCGTGCATATACTGGACGGGAAAATCACAGATATCGAAACCAGATAAATTGAACGAAAATTATGTAAACGGATATACAGGAGGACAGGGTATGTGGGGAAAAAGAACGGCGGCTTTGATTTTATGCATGGCGGTACTATTGAGTTTGCTACCAACCGTAGCATTGGCGGCCACAGATGTGGAGATGAATTATACCGATGCCGGGTCTTCGTTTACAATTGAGAGTGGGCGTGTCAACATTCTTTTTGCAATCAGTAATAATAAGACTGCTGATATTAGCATTGAGGGCGTTAGTGGTATTGCTGGCAGTAGTGAGCTTGGTACTATAGGCGATATTCCTAAGCCGACACCGAAAACTATTGCGCCAGGAACGTCAAAGCAATATGCGGTGGTAGTGCCGATATCGGGCTCCAGTGCTGGTACATTTCCATTAAATATAAGTGTAAATTATAAGGTGGTGGGTGGAGACGACACTATCTACACCGTAGAAGAATTCTTCTTGGTAACCCGTCAGGCACCCACGGCAACGCCCGAACCGGAGACTCCTGCCGACACCACAACGGCATTGATGCTTGCTTCCGTTGGCGCGGATGGTAAGGTGATTGCTGCGCCAAAGGGAAATGTCGGAGATAAGGTACAGGTGCGCTTGCCAATCTACAACCGCTCGTATTCTCGCATCTCCAACATTCTGGTAACGCCGCAGATGTCCGCAAACCGCGATAATTTCCCGTTCATGATTGGAGCGGTAGATTATACCGTATCCGTTGCGGATATGCGCGGCGGCGATATCCGTGAGGTGGTGTATGATTTTACATTCGCAAAGGATGTAACCAGTGGCGTAAAAGAGGTCAAGTTTAATGTGGTCTATTTTAATAATACACGTCAGGCGTTTGAAACAACCACATTTTCCGTGTTTGTCACGGTTGTCAAGGGTTACACACCCGACAAAACCGACGGCGACGGTAATCTGATTGTTACCACCCCCAAGATCATCCTCGAAGGGTACAGCATTACGCCGCAGAACCCGGATGACTTGGAAAGCGGGCGGCTGTTTGCGGGGGAAAAGTTCTCCCTCAAGCTCTCCATCCTCAATACCTCCAGTGAGGAAGCCGTCAAGAACATCCAGTTGAACCTCTCCAATGAGGGCGGCATCATCCTGCCTGCCGATAACGGCAGCAACACCGTCTATATCGACAGGATCGGCTCCGGGGAAACCGTGGAAAAGACGCTGGTTTTCCAGTCAGCGCCCGATGCGGAGGCAAAAGCATACTCGCTTGTAGCGAAGTTCAATTATGAAAGCGCCAAGACATTGAAGGCGTATGACGCGACAGAAACCATCACCATGCCGATTTCCCAGCGTATGCGCGTGCGCATTGACGAACCCATGGTATATGGGGACGCCATGCTGGATCAGTCTACCCCCGTTTCCTTCAGCCTTTACAACATGGGCAAATCCACCATCTATAACTGCATGGTGGATTTGGAGGGCGAAGGAATAAAAATGGAAGAATCCTTCTATGGCGGCAACGTTACCTCCGGGAATACCATGCGCGCGGACTTCAACGTCATTCCGTCCGTGGAAGGGCAGATGAACGCAAAGGTCATCATCACCTACGAGGATGTTTACGGCCAGCAGATCCGCGAAGAAAAGCCCCTGACCTTCAACGTCATGGGCGCGTTCAATCCCGAGGAAGGCATGGGCGAAGGGGAAGGCGTGTTCCAGCCCGGCATGGAAACGCCACCGCAGAATAGCTTCCCCACCGGGCTTATCATAGCAATCGCAGCCGTGGTGCTCATCGGTACGGCGGCAGCTATCGTGATCATCCGCCGTAAACGCCGCAGGAAGCATTTGGAGGAAGTATGAAAACGCTTGACTTGCTGGGCATGGCCTTCATGAACCTGTGGCGGCGTAAGCTGCGCGCGTTCCTGACGGTGCTGGGCATGGTGATCGGCGTGGCGTCCATTGTCGTAATGGTTTCGCTTGGCATTGGCATCAACGAATCCTTCCGTGAAAATTACGAGCGCGCGGGCAGCCTTACCACCATACAGGTCAACAGCTACCGCATGGTGGAAAGCGCGGACGGCAGGTTTGGCAGCTCCCAGGAAGTGGTGCTGGATGACAAAAGCGTGCAGTCCTTTAAGAAGCTGCCGGGCGTTGTGGCAGTGATGCCCATGCTTGAAACCTGGGGCGCAGTAAAAAGCGGGCAGTACATGACGGATCTCTCCATCATGGGCGTGGATCTGAAGGTTGCGGAGGAGTTCGGCTTTACCCTGGAAGAAGGCCGCATGCCGAACGCGAACACGGGTTCCAAATATGAGATCGTATTTGGTTCCTGGACCTTGCAGAATTTCTACAATCCCAAGAACGGCAAGCAGGCGATGGACCCGCAGGGGAACTCAAAGATTAACATGGAGCGGTCCCGTTTCCAGCTCACGTTTGACTACGGCAACGTATACCCGGATTCCGGCGGCGGAGAAGGCGTGACCAGGGGCAAGATCTATGATATCAAGGTCGTTGGCCGCATGGCAGAGGAAGGCAACAACTACGCCTATTATTCGCTCATGGATATTGCGGCGGTACGCAAGCTCGCCAAGGAAAACAAGGATTTTATGCGCGTTGATACCAAGAAGTACAGCCAGGTTTGGGTCAAGTGCGAAAAGATTGAGGATGTTATTGAAATCCAGAAGCAGATCCAGGACATGGGCTATGGCGCGTCCAGTCTGCAGGACGCCCTGAAAGCGGCGCAGGAAAGCGCCGCGCAGCTGCAGATGCTTTTAGGCGCCATCGGCGGCGTTTCCCTGCTCGTTGCGGCGATCGGCATCATGAACACGATGATGATGAGCATCTACGAGCGCACCAAGGAAATCGGCATCATCAAGGTGCTCGGGTGCCGCATGCGCAACATTGCGGAGCTGTTTTTAACGGAGGCGGCATATATAGGCCTGATTGGCGGGCTTATCGGCCTTGG
>JAEYLA010000269.1 GCA_023461495.1 Bacillota bacterium
GGGCGCGCATAGGACGTATATGAATAAACTATAAATTCTTACGCATCCGCGCTTTCCCCTGAGAGCATCAGCCCGGGATTGTAGAACAGGGGGCTGCCCATATACAGGAGGTTGATGCTGCGGTCAATGGGCGTTCCGTTTTCGAGAAGCCAGACCTTTTCAATGCCCGGAATGCTCGCAAGCGTATTGACGATCGAAAAGACCGTCATCTGCGCGCGCGTGTTCTGGGGGAGATGGGAAACGCCCGATTCAACAAAGGCGCGCAAGCGGTCAAAAAAGCCTTCGTGGAAGTTGACAATCGCCATATTGCCGTGCAAGGAGACGCTTTCCACACCGGAGGCGTCCAACATCGCAAGCGGGATGCCGGGATCGGCAGGGCCGGTGAACAGGGAAGTAAGGCGCGCCTTCAGGTCATACGCCTCGCTTTGCGGCAGGCACCGCAGCACAGGATACAGGCCGATGCCGTCCTGATCCGGGAACATCAACGTAACCGTGTGCCCAAGCATGCCGGAAAAATCGGAGCGGGAAAATGCGGCACCGCCAGCGCCATTGTGCAGCACCTCGTTTACCGTCATCATGGTTTCATTGAGGAAGATGCGCACACCGCCGGTTTGCGGGAAGAACCCTGTAACCGTGTATACGATGGACGCATATACGATGGGCGCAATTACGGACCGTTCCGGCACGGAAAAATAGAGGTCTACAAGTTGCCCGTCGGCGCTTACGCTCAAAGGAATATCGCCAGGCATGGAGGAGGACGAGGCGGCGGAACCGGGCAGAACGCACTTTATGAGCCGCATGTCCGGAGGCAGAACAGGCTCCCTCCCCTCGCTGCCCAACGGCCCTTTTGCAAGTTCTCCCATCAGCGCGGCGATTACAATGTTTGCCTGCTCCTGCTTTTGATAGGAAATTTCGCGCACATCGCACAACAGCAGGCTCCCTGTGAGGTCTGTAAAATAAAGCTGTGCGTTGCGGCTGACCAATGCGTTGGCCTCCCCTTGGGTGGAGGAAGCCTCGCTATTGTCGCGCCGGATGCCGCTGCGGTAGGAATCAAGCGGTATATCGATGGGAGAAAGTACGCCAAGCGGGCTGCCCCGATATCCGGGCTGCATGCTGTTGAGGAAAATATCCGTATAGGCGATACCCTCGTTTGCATACACCGTCGCAGCGGCGGCGGCTCGCAGATTCACCAGTTCATCTTCCGTTGCAGGTGTGCCCGTAAAATAAATGTTGCATACGTCGCCGGAGAGCTCCACCTTGGAAAGCGCCCAGCCATCGGGCACTGCGCCCGCAAGCGTATCGCTTTGCGGCCCCTGCGACAACGCCTCGATGGCGCATTGCGCCCGGCTCACGTTGACGGGGCGCGCAAGCGTGCGCGTTTCGCTGCCGAGTGTCCGGTTGTCGGATGTGGGAAAGAACAGCGTTACATCGATAAACGTATCATCCCGGTTGCCTGCCGGCGGCGTCATTGTGCTTCCCGAAAGTGAGCCGGGATATTCCGCAGCTGCATTGCAGCCGAATGAAAACGCGATGGACAGCGCACAAAGAAGCAGGCAGACGGTCTTAAGCAGCCTGCCGCGGGATGCTGAACGGATCGGAACAGTGCGTTTTTTTGATGCCATAATAACCTACCTTGTCTGGTACAGCGCGTCCATCAGGGAATAATAGCCGATTTTATAGAGCTCCCCTTCGGACAGCAATGCAAGCACAGCACCCTTTGCGGTGCGGGTCTTGCCGTCTTCCCGGGCGGTCCACGTAATGTCTACAACGGCATTTCCGTTCAACGTACCCCTTCCAACATCCGCGCTGCGTACGTCGACGCTGTCGATGGTGCCAAGGGAGAGCAGCTCCGTTTCAAACGCCGCATAATCCGGCTTTTGCAGGCCGCCCGTTTCGCTTTCCGCAAAGAACATGTATGCCTGGGCGTAGTTTTCCTCCGTCAGGCGCTGCATGGCAAGCGTCACAAGCAGCTTGGGCGTGATAACCACATCCTCTTCAAGGTCCATCGGATCAAGCCATTGCGAGGACGTATACTGGGAGGTAAAGCCCAGGAGGAAGGGGGAAACGCGCGAGCCCTTTCCGGTACCGTCCATATCGATTAGAATCTGCACGCGGCTGGTATCATTGAGCGCGCAAAGGGAGTTGACAACAGCATATACGCTCAGGCGCTTGGACAGCTCAATTTCTTCCCGGGTGGCGGAGGCATCCTCATATTCGAGCATTTCCTTGGAAAGCACCACATACCAGATGCCGCCGTCGCGATAGGAGTCCACAAGGCGCGTGCCTTTGGGAAGCACCGCCTCCAAATCGCCAAACAGCGCGGTAGGGCCGCTTAAGAGCTGGCGGACGACGGCGCTTTCCACATACTCGTTCGCACGTACGGTAATGCTGCGCTGTACAGGCACCAGAGCCGGTTCATCCGTCAGGCGGAAATACAGCGTGATATCTACATCCCGCCCGATGCCCGCCGCAGGGTCGATGCCGGGCAGCGGTTCGCGGATGGCGTCCTCCTGAATACTCATCTGTATACCGCAGCCGCTCAACAGCAGAAGAACGCATAGGAGCAGGCAAAGTAAATCCAGCCGCTGTTTCATTTGGCCTGCCCTCCCTTTTGCTGTGGTGCGTGCAGCGGCAGCCTGACGGTGAAGGTCGAGCCACGGCCAACCACGCTTTCCACCTGAATGTAGCCGCCGTGCATGGCGATGATGCGCTCCACGATCGACAACCCAAGTCCCGTGCCCCCGGTATCCCGGCTGCGGGCCTTGTCCACGCGATAGAACCGCTCGAACAGGCGGGGGATGGATTCCTTGGGGATGCCGATGCCCGTATCGTGCACAATGAGCACGGCATGAGCGCCGTCCGGCTTCAATGTGACGGAAACGCTTCCTTTGTCCGTATATTTGAGGGCATTGTCCACAAGGTTTGTCACAACCTGCTCGATCCGGCCTTCATCGCATTCTATCCTGACGGGCACAAGCTTGCGCTCGAGCCGGATGCCCTTGTTCTTTGCAAGAGGCATCAGGCGGTGCAGCACACGGGAAATCAATTCGTCAAGCTCCACGGAGGTGATACTTAAAGCCCGGTCCGCACTTTCTTCATTGACCAGACGCAGCAGGTCGTTGATGATGTGGGTGAGCCTGTCCACCTCATGGTTGATGTCCGAGAAAAACTCGCGGGACATTCTGGGGTCCGGGTTTTCTTCATACAACATGGCTTCTGAAAGAAGCTTCATGGTGGAAAGCGGCGTCTTGAGCTCATGGGACGCATTGGATACAAATTCGTTGCGGAGCCTGTCGTGATGTTCGAGCTTTTCGCTCATGATGTTAAACGCATCGGAAAGCTCGGAAAGCTCGTCCTTGCCCTTGACGGGCACACGGTCTCCATAGCCTTGGGCGCCGACGCGCCGTATGGCGTTGGTGAGCGTGACGATCGGCCTTGTCAGCCAGCCGGAGACCATGAGGCTTACCATCCCGACGACCACGGCAAACGCCACAAACACCAGGCCGATCTGCTTGGTGATATCGCTCACGTGGTTGACGGCGTCCTGTATGGAGACGGAGTAAAGCAGCGCGCCTTTGACGGCACCGTCCGCCGTGACGGCGGCGGTATAGTATACCACCCAGTCTGTGGAGGAAATGAACGTGAAGGTGTCAAGATTGTCGTACTTGTTCAGGCGGTGGAAGCCAAAGGAGGATTCCTTATCTGTAATGAGCACATCCCGCACTTCCCGATAAGGCAGCAAAAAGCCGTTATACTGGGAAGCGGTATCCATCTGCACGACGGCGCCGGTA
The DNA here is from genome assembly GCA_023461495.1 of Bacillota bacterium. GTDB lineage: Bacteria > Bacillota > Clostridia > Christensenellales > CAG-138 > JAEYLA01. The sequence continues at coordinate 3,792 of JAEYLA010000269.1, forward strand.
TCCAGAAACAGCACCCGCCCGCCGGTTTCCTGCGCCCAGGCGGAGGCGCGGTAGAATACGCTGCGGACATCCTCCGCAGCGATTAGCGGCGCAAGTTCAAGCGCCAGACGTTCCGTCTGCCGCTGCTGCTCCTGCGTGCGCTGGGAAACCAGGAAATTTTCGATCAGCACGGAAACAATGCTGCTGACTGCAAAGAATGCGAGGATCATCAGCACCAGATAGATGGCCATTATCCGAAATCGTATGGACCCAAAGAACCTACGCATGGCCGAAGAAATACCCCACGCCCCACTTGGTTAAAATATGCAGGGGCTTTGCGGGGTCTGCCTCTATTTTTTCGCGCAGGCGGCGGATGTGGACATCCACCGTACGGAAATCTCCGAAATAGTCGCTTCCCCAGATGGTTTCAAGCAACTCCTCCCGGCTGAATACGCGCCCGGGGTTGGACATGAACAACTGAAGAAGATCAAATTCCTTCACGGTGAGGTTTATGGGCTTCCCATCCGCCTCAACGGAGCGCGAGGCGGCATCAAGAAACAATCCGCCGCCCGCAAGCTGCTGGGGCTTTTTTTCTTCTCGCCTGCCAGAAGCGCGGCGCAAAATGGTCTTGATGCGGGCCTTGACCTCAAGGATGTTGAACGGCTTTACCATATAATCGTCCGCGCCATACTCAAGGCCCAGGATCTTATCCATATCCTCGCCCTTTGCGGTGAGCATGATGATGGGAACATCCGATGTTTCCCGTACCCTCTGGCATACCTCAATGCCGGAAAGCTTGGGCAGCATGACGTCAAGCAGGATCAGGTCGAAGGAGCTTTCCGAAATTTTATGAAGCGCCTCCTCGCCGTCGGCCGCAGAGTCGATCTCGTACCCCTCCTGCTGCAGGGAAAACCGGAGCCCCTTGAGGATCAGGGGTTCATCGTCCACCAATAAAATTCGCACCGCCATATGCTCTCGCTCCCCACCGGCTGCCGGAGCGCCGGTTGTTTTACTTGCTCCATACTTGTACCATGATAGAATGAATAATGATAAAATATAAGCTAAGTATACCACATTTGCGGCGTTTTGTGCGTCCTAAATCCGGCGGAAAATGGAAACGCTTTGTGAATGAAGGGAGAATTGACTATACAATTTGGATACAAGTTTGCTATACTAATATGAGATTTTGGGCGCACCGGGCAATTGCCGCGCGTTTTGTAGAGAGGAACGCGGGGGCAGGCGCCTTTCGCCTAGAAAGCATAAAGGATGAAAAGCTTTGAAAAGATTGCTTTGTGTGTTGACGGCGCTGGCCTTCCTGCTTTGCGCAACTGCCACATT
>JAEYLA010000270.1 GCA_023461495.1 Bacillota bacterium
CATATCCACCAGCAAGCTTTTTGTCCGTTGCTCAAACCCATCCAGCCGGATGCGCTTTTCCGGCTGGGATGGGTAAACCGCTTAACCGCTTAGAACAGGTAGCTGTACTCCTGCCGTACGGCGAATATGAGCGCTTCCAGCTCGCGCGGGAGATCCACATCATTGGGTTCGTCAAGGTCGATATCCTTCACGGTGCCGTTGATCCGGAGGCGGTAGCGCGTGCCGCCAAGCGGCAGGAAGCCGGAGTTCGCGCTGTCCCTAAAGTCCTCTTCCGTGTGGAAGAGCGTGGGCTTGACCAAATACGGCGCATCGTTGTACGGGCAAAAGATGGCGCAGTTGCCGCACTCGTTGCACATACGGTCCACATGCAGGATCTGCCGCATCTCCATACCCGGCACGGTGATGGCAAGGTTTGCCCGGTTGGGGCAGACCTGCGCGCACAGCTCGCACGAGAGGTTGCAGTACAGGCAGCGCTCATTCTCGCGCCCGGCGTTTTCATACTCAAGCAGCGTGCCGTTCTTTTCGCGGCAGGCCGCGGGCGTCTGGTACGCAACCTCGGGGATGGTAAAGGTGTAGGGCGCGTTGAGAATATGGTCCGCAACACGCTGCGCATCCGCAATCGCCTCCACAACGGTGGCGGGGCCGCGGTTTGCGTCGCCGATCACATACACGCCCGCGCTGCTTGTCTCAAGCGAAGCGGGATCGACCACGGCGCGGCCGCGCGCATCGGTCTTAATGCTGTTTTCTTCAAACAGAGCCTTGTCCACGCGCTCGCCGACGGCGGCCACGAGGAAATCGCACGGGAGCTCCACGGTTTCGCCCGTTTCCACAGGGGAACGGCGGCCCGAAGCGTCCGGCGCGCCAAGCGCCATCTTTTTGCAGGTGAGCATGCCGTCCGACAGGGCGTCGGGGCTTAACAGCTCGCAGAACTCCACGCCGTCCTGGACGGCAAGCTGCAGTTCTTCCTCATCCGCGGGCATATACCGCTTGTTGCGGCGGTAGACCACGCGCACATGCTCCACGCCCGGCAGGCGCTTTGCGGCGCGTGCGGCGTCCATGGCGGTGTTGCCGCCGCCAACGATGCAGACGTTCTTGCCCACTTCGCCGATTTCCTCTTTGCGGCAGGCAATGAGGAAGTCAAGCACGTTCATGGCCCCGCCTGCGCGCAGCTTCAGTTCGCCGGGCGCGTATGCGCCAATGGCGATGACGACATAATCAAAGCCCTGCGCATGCAGTTCCTTGATGGAGGGGGCGGGCGTGTTGAGCTTGAACTTTACGCCCATTTTCCCAACCAGCTGCACGTCTCGCTCGACGCTTGCCGTAGAAATACGGAATTCCGGCACCACATGGCGGACAATGCCGCCCAAGGCGTCCTTTTGCTCATAAAGCGTGACCGGCATGCCGGCACGGCCCAGGAAGTATGCTGCCGAAAGGCCCGCGGGGCCGCCGCCGATGACCGCCGCCCGCTGGGAGGAGGTCATGACCGGGGTTTCAAGCTCGCCCAGGAGCGCTTCGTAACCGCCGCGCGCAGCTTCGAGCTTGGCGTTGCGGATGCGGATGCTTTCTTCATAGTAGCCGCGCGTACATTTGTCCGTACAGTGGTGCGGGCAGATGCGGCCGGTGATGAAGGGCAGCGGGTTCTTTTCCGTGATGACGCGCAGGGCCTTTAAATACTTGCCCTGGCCCACAAGCGATACATACTCGGGAACATCCTGCCCGATGGGGCAGCCGTGCTTGCACGGAGCCGTGAAGCAGGAGAACATGGGCAGCCGCTCGCCAATCTTCTTCGTGGGGGCGGGCTTTAACTCCTTGGTGTGGTGGCGGTCGGTCAGCGCAGCTTCCGCAAGCCGCTGCACGCGGGAGACGCTTACGCCCGCAAACGGACGGTAGGGAAGGCGCGCAAGCTCTTCGGCGATCTGCAGCATGCGCTGGTAGCCGCCGGGCTTCAATACGGTGGTGGCGATGGTAATGGGCCAGATGCCGGCCTCATATAGCTTTGTGATGTTGAACGCGTCCGCGCCGCCGGAGAAGGACAGGCGGAGGCGTCCGTCAAACTGCGCGGTCAGGCGGTTGGCCATTTCAATAGTGAGCGGATAGAGCGCGCGGCCGGACATGTACATCTCATTGCTCGGAAGCTCGTTTTTCGCAACATCCACGGGGAAGGTGTTGGAGAGCTTCAGGCCAAAGTCCACGGCGTGCTCCGCCGCAAGCGCGCTCAGGCGCTCGAACATGGGCACCGCGTCCCTGTACTGGAGGTCTTCGCGGAAGTGATGGTCGTCAAACTGGATATAGTCGTACCCCATCGAGTCAAGGATGCGGCGCGCGGTCTCATACCCAAGGATCGTCGGGTTGCATTTGACGAACGTATGCAGCTTCTTCTCTGAAATCAGGTAGGAAGCGATCTTTTCGATTTCCTGCGGCGGGCAGCCGTGCAGGGTGGAGAGCGTGATGGACGTGCAGATATGCGGGCTGATGCTCTCAATGTAGCGGGCGTTCACATGCTCGAACAGGCGAAGGTTGCTGATCGCCCATTCCTTACATGTAAGGAACGTCTCGTTGGCGGAAGCATCCTTGAGCCCTTCAATAAACCGGTCTATCTTGGGAGAGGTGATGCCCGCGTAATCGTAGCCGACGCTCATGTTGAACACAAAGCCGTCTTCATCGCCCAGCCCGAATTCGCGCGCAAGCAGCTTACATAGCACCCAGGCCTTGATGTATTCTTCAAGCGCCTGCTCTACGGTAAGCTCCGTGGACCACTCGCAGTTGTAGCCCTCGTCCTCTGCGAGGATGCAGGGACGGGGCACACAGCGGCTCAGATCCTCGCCATCCATGATCTGGACGGTCTTGAGTTCAAAGAAGCGCGAGCCTGCGTAGTAGCTTGCGACGATATTCTGCGCAAGCTGCGTATGCGGGCCTGCGGCGGGGCCAAACGGTGTTTCCAGGCTTTCGCGGAAGAGGGAGAGTTTTTTATTCTTGGGCGCGATGTAGGGACGCTCCACGCCAAACACTGCGTTTTCGTTGGCGCGTTCGGTCAGGATCCATTGCATCAGATCCCCGAAGGGGATGGGCGTCATCCGTTCGGACATTGCGGGTTTCCTCCTTAATTATCGTAAGTACGTTGGAGGCGCTGCCTCCAAACCTCCGCTAAAGGAACACGTCCCTTTAGAATCCCAGACATCTATGGCAAGTTTGTTCCCTTTGCCAAATCTATTCGCTTTCTTTTGCTTCTTTTCTTTCTGGAAAGAAAAGAAGATCCCCGTAACCTTTCGTTAGCCGTTCAACTGCTTCCAGAGCTTCGTGGTCAGCTCGAGCGTCTTGGCGTTTACGGCTTCCTCGTCACAGCAGGTGAGTTCGCGGTCCTTCATAAGTACGCGGCCGTTTGCAACGGTATGGATGCACTGCTTGCCGCACATGCCGAACATGATGTGGCCGTCCGCATTAAAGGAGCCAAACGGCGTATATGTCTTGTAATCAAATACCGCGACGTCTGCGGCAGCGCCCGGTTCGAGAACGCCGAGGGGGGTCTTGAATTCGCGCGCGCCGATCTTGCGGTTGCCGTCAAAGAGCATATTTGTGACTTCCATCCAGCCAACGTTGGGCATGCAGGCGTTGTGCTTCTGGATGCAGTTTGCAACCTTGAGGCTCTCGATCATATCGTTGGTGTACGCGTCGGTGCCAAGGCCAAGGAGAATGCCCTTTGCGTACATTTGCAGGATGGGGGAGCAGCCCACGGCGTTTGACATATTGCTTTCCGGGTTGTTGACGACCATGGTGTTTGTCGCCTTCAACAGATCCATTTCAGCGGGGCTCATGTGGATGCAGTGACCGGCGATGGTCTTTTCGCCTAAAATGCCCATATCATGCAGGCGGTGTGCGGTGCGCTTGCCGTAGTTCTGCAGGCTGTCGTACACGTCGTTCATGCCTTCCGCCACATGGATGTGGAAGCCTGCGCCCGCGGGCTTTTCCGCGACGCACTTTTCAAGCGTCTTATCTGAAAGGGTGAACGCCGCGTGCAGGCCGAACATGCCCTTGACCATATCGGTATCGTCTTTTTGTGCATAGCGGATGAAGTCCACGTTTTCTTTGATGGCGGCGTCGCATTTTTCCTTGCCGTCGCGGTCGGAAACCTCATAGCACAGGCAGGTGCGCACGCCGAGTTCCTTTGCAACGTCGGCAATCGCGAACAGGCTGCCTTCGATCTCCCCGTAGCTCGCATGGTGGTCATAGAGCGTGGTGACACCGTTCTTGATGCTATCCATATACGTCTGGTACGCGGAATAGCGTGTGCCTTCCACATCAAGATGGCGGTCGATATTCCACCACATGCCGTCGAGAATTTCATAGAAGTTTGTGGGGTTATGACCGTTGATGGAGAGGCCGCGCGCAAATGCGCTGTAAATGTGGCTGTGCGCGTTGATCAGACCCGGCATGATCACGCCGCCGCGCGCATCTAAAAATTCCGCATCCGGATATTGCTTCCGCAGGGCGGCCGTCTCGCCTACCGCTTTGATCAGGCGGCCTTCGCACAGTACCGCGCCGTTTTCCAAATAGGTGCCGTTTTGATCTCTTGTGAGCAATTTACCATTTCCGATGAGCAGCATGCCTATTCCTCCCTTTATGTTTTGGATGTGCCGAATAAAAGAAAAGTATACGTAATGGAAACAAAAAAGAGCGCCGTCCCGTTATTGGGAGAACACTCACCGCAAAACCCTCCGCAGGGATCAGCTTGAGTGATAGTCGAAGCCCGTGCGCGCAGCACTTCCTTTCAGCTATCAGTCAAATTTTCAATTGTACTCGCTTTTATGGTATTATAGCATGCGGGCAAAGCCCTGCGCAAGGGGGGCTCCCGCAGGATATACAAAAAAAATCAGGGGGTGCAAAAAAATGTTTGCTTCCCGGTGGCATACGGGGATAAGCTCTGAAGCGCTGTCGATCCGCCATACCGTATTCGCGGAGGAGCAGGGTGGGGTGATCGCCGTGCCGGACAGCTTCGACGCGTACGCCATGCAGCTGGTAGTAGAGGAGGACGGAGTGCCTGTGGCGTCGGCCCGGCTTGTGCCGGAGGACGGCGGCCTACGGCTTGCGTTCGTTGCGGTGCTGCCCCAATACCGCGGGCAGGGCTTTGGCGATCTTTGCGTGAGGCAGGCGCTCTATAAGGCGCAGCAAATGAACGCGGCGCATGTATGCATTGACATTTTGGAACAAAACGTGCCCTATTACCGCGCATTCGGGTTTGAACGCACCTGCGGGCCGGGCGCGGGGATGATCCCCATGCGCGTGGAAACGGCACGCATCCTGTGGCATCCGCCGTGCAGGGAACAGGAAGAAACGGTTTGATGGAAGAACAGGGAGGAGAACGCATGCAGCTGCCCACGGAATTTGAAATGCGCATGCAGGTATTGCTGGGCGGGGAATATCCTGCCTACCGCGCCGCGATGGAAGAGCCGCCAAGGCGCGGGCTGCGCGTCAATACGCTCAAAATCAGTGTGGAGGCGTTCCTGGAGGAAGCGAAGCTTCCGCTCATCCCCACCGGGCTTGTGCCGGAGGGGTTTTTGCTCACGGAGGAAGTGGAAAAAATCGGCGCGCATCCGCTGCACCGGGCAGGCCTGTTTTACATGCAGGAGCCGTCCGCCATGCGCACCGCAGCCGTGCTTGCGCCCGCGCCCGGCATGCGGGTGCTGGATCTGTGCGCAGCGCCTGGCGGCAAGACGGGGCAGCTTGCGGCCTATCTGAAAGGGCAGGGTCTTCTGGTTGCAAATGAAGTAGTACCGGGCCGCGCCGCGGTGCTTGCGGGAACGATGGAACGCCTGGGCGACCGGAACGCGCTTGTGACCAGCATGCAGCCCGCGAAACTGTGCAGCCAGCTTGCCGGGTATTTTGACGCCGTGCTGGTGGACGCGCCGTGCAGCGGGGAGGGGATGTTCCGCAAGGAGACGCAGGCGGTGCTCGACTGGTCTATCGCGCATGTGGAAGCATGCGCGCTGCGGCAGGCGGGCATACTCGATGCTGCGGCGGAGGCGATAAAGCCAGGCGGCAGGCTTGCGTATTCCACGTG
>JAEYLA010000271.1 GCA_023461495.1 Bacillota bacterium
TTCTTGTTACCGCGCACGCATTTGCTTATGCGCTTTTATAATGCGGGTATACCGTGTCGCCTTTCCTGCCTGCGGCGAACAAAGCTTCCGGATATCTACCTTCGCCTTGCTTGGCTGATAGCGGCAGAGTTTTCTTGTGGCTGCAACCGCAGCGGCAACCACGGCAACCGGCGGCTCGCCCTTGGTGGCAGCCGCCACCTCCGCCGTGGTGTAGGCGCGGAACAGGTGCTTGCGTTTTCTGAAATAAATGAGGTTGGGGATGAGCCAGACAAGAATCGCAATCACTTGCGCGGCAATGAAAAAGCCGGAGTCCATCCGCGCGCCGGCTTCCCCGCGAAGCCATACGGACAGCCTGGAGAGCACCTGCCCGGCAAAACCGCTCACCAGCAACACAATGTTCCACTTGTACCCTGCCGGCGTAAAATCACGAAGCTCAATAAATGTCATGATTGCGGCAACAGCAGTAAGCGCATTTACAAAAAACATTGCCAGTTCCAGCACATTTCCTTCCCCACCCCAAATGGGGATATTATATATGCCCGAAAGCGCGCTGGGGAGCGCCAGTGCATTCATTACAAGCGCAGCATACAGGAAAACATTCAGATAGAACCCCATCCACGCGGTGGAGAGTTTCTCGTCCTCCCGCATTGCCGCCTTGAGAACTGCCTTAATACCGGCATTGGTCATGATCGTGTTGCTCCTGTTCTATGCTGATTTGGCGGTGTGACATGGCAAACTCCTAAAGCGAATGCCACTGGCCCATTGCAAAGGAGATTTCGCTTGGCGCGTATTTGCGGAACAATTGCCTGCGCTTTTTAAAATACAGGCAATTTGGTATAACCCACCCACCCACATAAAGCACAAGAATGAGTACGGCGTATGGAACATACCCAAGCCCTGCAGAGTCGTAATCCGGCACCAGATTCAGCACAAATTCGGCCGTCCAGTAAAGCGCACATAGTATAAGGTGCGCCACGCACCAAAAGAATCCGCTTGGGCGAAGGCCGATCATACTATGGTAGGCAATCGCCGTACAGGCCAGAAGCAGCAGCCCGCCGCCCAATAAAAAGATCGCCCGGATGCTTACCGGGCCGCTTTTTTCAAGCAGCAGCAAAGCGCTAATACCCAGAATATATATCGCCAATTGTACAATGAGCGCAATCAGGTAAATCAAACTATACGCCCGCATCCACCGGGTCGGCATGGGGCTTTCTTTTAGCACTGCAATACATTCTTTCCGGCGCATGCACTTCTCCTTTATGACTGTATACATATGGATTCACTTCCAGTATACAGTTCCGTTCATTTGTTCGCAAGCGTCGTTTTGAAAGAACAAAAAGGGCCGCCGCTTTTTCGTGCGGTGACCCTTCTTTTTTTGAAATTACAGTGCTTATTTTGCTTTCTGCACCGCACAGGCGGGCGCTTCCACGCGCTCTATCCGCAGCACGCGGGCAACGGATTTGTAAAGCAGGAAGGTCAGCGCGCCGTTCAATACCGTCTTGATGGCGTTAAAGGGAATGATGACGGGGACGAGCATATCCACCACCACCTGGCGCGGCACGCCCATGAAGTGAACGGTGAATATCAGGTTTAAGGGGATCATCATCAGGATCATGCCCAGCGCGCCCAGCAGCAGGGACGTGACCGCGCCCTTGCGGCAGCGCCAGCGGCTGTAAATGAGGCCCGCAACGAGTACGAACGTGCCTGTGGCACAAAAATGCATCAGCGCGCCGATCCATCCGCTTGCCGGGGAAACGAGCAGCCATTGCAGCACACTCACCACAGCGGTCAGCGCAAGCCCCCATAGCGGCCCATACAGGAACGTGCCGATGAGTATGGGCACATCCGCCATGTCATACTCCAAAAACGCCGCGCCGGGGAAAATGGGGAAATGGATCAGATATACCAGCAGCAGCGAAAGCCCCGCCAGCATCCCCAGGTGCACCAGTCGATTCGTGTTTTCCCGTTTCATGTTGCTACACTCCGTTTTAAAAATGTATGCTTCCCGGCTTTTCTCGCACCGATGCAGCGTGGACAGCGAGGACAAACAAAAAACGCCCCGCTGCTGCGGTGCGTTTGAAAAACAAGTGCGGCGAAAACGAAATCGTCGCGCTTCTTCCATCCGGACTATACCGTCGGCGCCAAATTCTCATTGGCTCAACCCTGTAAAAACAGGGGTCGCGGGCTTAGCTAAGCAGGGTTTGTGTCCTGCCGCATCACCGCCGGTGGGGAATTGCACCCCGCCCCGAAGCATCATATATAGTTTAGCACCGGCGCTGCCGCTTTGCAAGCGTTTTGCCTGATTTTTCGGTACTTTCTATCCTTCTTTCCGCGCGGCGGGCGCGGGGAATTTCAGCGTGACAATGGTGCCGGTATTTGGCGTACTTACCAAAGAAAGCTTTGCGCCATGCATCAATGCCCCGCGCTTGACAATCGCCAGCCCAAGGCCCGTGCCGCCGGTTTCCTTGGAGTGACTCTGGTCCACGCGGTAAAACCGCTCGAACACCCGGCTCTGATGCTCCGGCGGAATGCCGATGCCGGTATCCGCCACCGCAACGGATACCCGGCCGTCGCCCAGTTTTTCTACCGAAAGCGTCACGCTGCCGCCCGGGCGGTTATAGCGGATGCCGTTGTCGCACAGGTTATAGAGGATTTCCTCCAACACCTGTTTTACGCCATCTATCTCTGCCGGTTCCCCACTTACGCGCAGGGTCACATTCTTTGTATGCGCAACGGAGGTTAGCCGCTCCTCCACCTCTTTCAGAAGAGATTTTAGCTCCACGCGGGAAAACGGCAGGCCAATTGCACCTTCATCCAGGCGGGACAGGCGGATGGTATCCTCCACCAGCGCAATCAGGCGCGTGCTTTCCTCATAGATGCGCTTTGCAAAGCCCTGCGTATCCTGCGGCTTGACGAGGCCGTCCTTCATGATCTCCGCATAGCCGGAGATGGAGGTCAAAGGCGTTTTCAATTCATGCGAGACATTGGCGGAAAACTCCCGCCGCATGCGCTCCTGTTCTTCGCGCTCGGTGATATCGAGGATCAGCACCACAACGCCGGTCACCGCCGCGCGCTCCCGCACGGGGCTTGCGATGAGCTGGTAGCTGCGTCCGTTCATCTGTATGACCTGCTCCGCCGGGCTGCCCTTTGCCGCCTGCTCCACGGCTGCCTGCAGCTCCGGGCTGCGGTCCACCGTGAGCACGTGCTTGCCGATTGCGGCCTTGCCGTCCGCCCGGAACAGGCGCTGCGCGCTCCGGTTGATGGTCAGCACCATGCCGCTGGAGTTGAGCACCAACAGCCCCTCGCGCATGTTGTGGGCAATGGCGGAAAATTCATCGCTCCTTTCGGTCATCTCCCGCATCTGCGCGGCAATCTGGCGCCTTTGCGCCTCCAGCCGGGACAATAGCGGAGACAGCTCGTCATACACATCGTTGTCGAGCGGATCGTCAAGATTCAGCGCGTTTAATGGTGCAATCATATGCCGGGTCATCCGCCGGGCGATCACAGCGGAAAACGCCAGCGTTACAAGCAACGTGCACAACAGAATGGGCAACATCCGCCATAGAATACCCCATACGCTTGCCTGCGTATCCGCAAGGCGCAGCACGGTGCCGTCCGCAAGGCGCTTTGCATAGTAGAGCGTCTCCTGGCCAATGGTTTCCGACGGGCGCGTGCTCTGCCCCACGCCCTCGGCAAGCGCCGCACGGAATTCTGGCCGGTCCGCGTGGTTTTCCATGTGCGCCGCATCCGCCTCGCTGTCATAAAGCACCGTGCCATCCGCCGCGATAAGCGTCAGCCGGGTCTCATCCACCTGCCGCACCTGATTGAGGTATGCTTCATCGCCCAGAAGCCGCATGCCCGCCATCACATAGCCGGCCTCGCTCCTCTGCTCCTGCCGCAATTGCGCACCCAGCACGCCGTAAAACACGCCCAGCGCCAACAACGTGAGCAGCAGCACGGATACAAGCGAGAGCAGCACCAGGTACCGGTTGACCGTTTTACGCATATTGCTCCTTTTTTTACTCCTTCTCCTACTCCTTTGCGCGGTAGCCTACGCCGCGCACGGTTTCCACCACATACGCGCAGCCCCCAAGCTTTTGCCGCAGCGTCTGGATGTGCACATCCACCGTACGGGTGCCGCCCGCATACTCATACCCCCAGACGGCGGTAAGCAGCCGGTCCCGCGTGAACACGCGCCCCCTGTTTTCCAGCAGGAACTGGAGCAGGGAAAATTCCTTGAAGGAAAGCTCCACATGTTCCCCGGCACAGGCAACGGTATGCTTTTCCGTATTCATGACCAGGTTGTCTATACAAAGCGTATCCGTGAGCTCCTTTTTGGAGGAACGGCGCAGCACGGCTTTGATGCGGGAAATCAGTTCCATCATGCCAAACGGTTTTGTGATGTAATCGTCTGCTCCCCCGTCAAGGCCTGTTACCTTGTCATACTCCGCCCCGCGCGCGGTTAAAAGAATCACGGGAATCTGTTTTGTGGCTTCAGCGGTTCGCAGGCGTTTCAGGATGGAAATGCCGTCCTCGCCCGGCAGCATGACGTCAAGCAGTATGAGCTCGGGCGCTGCATCGATTACCCCCTGCCAGAACTGCTCCGCGTTTTCAAAGCCGCGCGCCTCAAACCCTGTCTGCGCCAGGGTATAGAGCACCAGCTCCCTGATGTTGGTTTCATCCTCCACATAATAAATCATGGCGTTTTCCCCATTCCCGCTACTCCATCTCGGACGACTGATGGACGCCGGTGATGGAGAACAGCACCCACTCCGCGATGTTGACCGCATGATCGCCGATGCGCTCGAGATACTTTGTAATCATAAACAGGTCAAGGGCGTGCTCCGCCGTACGCGGGTCCGCCGTAAACCGATCGATGAGCTTAGCCCGCACCTGCAAAAAGCGGTCGTCCACCTCGTCGTCATCCGCGATGACCTTTCTTGCAAGCGCCTCATCCCGGCGTACAAACGCATCAATGCTGCTTGTAACCATGGCGATGGTGGCGTCCGCCATCAGCGCGATTTCCTCCGGCTGCACATGGTCGAAATTTTTGTCCATCACCAGCACGATCTCGGAAATATCCGCCGCCTGGTCCCCGATGCGTTCCATATCGGTAATCATTTTGAGCGCCGCGGAAATCAGCCGCAAATCCCGCGCCACGGGCTGCTGCTGTAATAGCAGGCGCAGGCACAGGCCTTCAATGCGGCGCTCTTTTTCGTCGATTTCATGGTCAAACGCGATGGCCTGCTTTGCAAGCTGCGCATCGTAGGAGCGGAGCGCGGCGCAGGCATTCTGTATGGCCTGCTCGATAAGGCCGCCCATTTCAATGAGCTCTTTGTTCAACTGGTCGAGTTGCTCGTCAAATTTATTGCGCATCAGCCAAACCTCCCTGTAATATAGTCCTCCGTCCTCTTGTCTCTCGGCATGGAGAAAAGCTGCTCCGTCCCACCGTATTCGACCACTTCGCCCAGCAGGAAGAACGCGGTTTTATCGGAAATGCGCGCCGCCTGCTGCATGTTGTGCGTCACGATGATAATAGTATATTTGGACTTTAATTCCACCGCAAGGTCTTCGATCTTTGAGGTGGAAATGGGGTCCAGCGCACTCGTGGGTTCGTCCATCAAGAGCACCTCCGGTTCCACCGCAAGCGCGCGCGCAATGCAGAGCCGCTGCTGCTGGCCGCCGGAAAGGCCGAGCGCGCTTTTCTTGAGCCGGTCCTTGAGCTCCTCCCAGATAGCGGCATTGGTCAGCGACCGCTCCACGATATCGTCAAGCTTCGCCTTTGCGTGGATGCCGTGCGCGCGCGGGCCGTAGGCGATGTTGTCATACACGCTCATGGGAAACGGGTTGGGCTTTTGAAACACCATGCCCACGCGCTTTCTTAACAGGTTCACGTCCATGCTGCCGTAAATATCCTCTCCGTCGAGCGCCACCTGTCCTTCGATGCGGCAGCCTTCCACAAGATCGTTCATGCGATTGAGCGTCTTTAACAGTGTAGACTTGCCGCAGCCGGATGGGCCGATAAACGCGGTGATTTCCCGCTCCCGCACCGCCATATTGATCTTTTTAAGCGCCTGAAAGGTGCCGTAATAGAGATCCAAATCCTTTATTTCAAACTTTACGTCAAATTTCTGTTGTTCCATACCCCGTATTCCTTTCGTAGATGTTCCGTTCCTGCACCAATTGCTCAGGCGCCGTTGCGCTTAGTAAGCCTGCGCGCAACCAAGGAAGAAAGCGCGTTGATACCGACGACAATAATGAGCAGCACAACGGCAGTCGCATACGTCTGGTTGATGTTGAGCCCCTCGCGCGCAAGCGAGTACATGTGCACGGAAAGTGTGCGCGTGGAGGAGAGAAGGTTTTCCGGTACCTTCGCCACCGTGCCCGCCGTATAGATGAGCGCCGCCGTCTCCCCCACGATGCGCCCGATGCCAAGGATCACGCCCGCAAGGATGCCCGGCACCGCCGCAGGCAGCACGATGGAGAATACCGTCCTTAACCTTCCCGCGCCCAGGCCGAAGCTGCCTTCCCGGTACGCATCCGGCACGGATTTTAGCGCTTCCTCCGTGGTGCGCATGATGAGCGGCAGGATCATAACCGCAAGCGTGAACGCGCCCGCAAGCAACGACATGCCCCATTGCAGCCGCGTAACAAAGAACAACAGCCCAAACAAACCGTATACAATGGAGGGGATGCCCGCAAGCGTTTCCGCCGTGACGCGTACCACGGAAACAAACCGGCTGCCGCGCTTGGCGTACTCCACAAGGTACACAGCCGCGAAGACGCCAAGCGGCGCCGCGATAAGAAGCGAAAGCGCCGTCATTAATATGGTATTGATGATCGCCGGCATCATGGAGACGTTTTCAGAGTTGTATTCCCACGCAAACAGTTCCGGCGTGAGATACGGAACGCCCTTGACCAAAATATAGCCGATCAAAAAGAGCAGTATCGCAACCGTTGTGACTGCCGCGGCGTACACAAGCGCGCGCAGGAAAATGGCCTTTCTCCTGCCCGGATGCGCGACCGGCTTATAATACGAAGCAGTAGTTCCTGTCATAGGCTGGACCTCCTTTTGAGCAGGGAAAACAGCCCGTTGATGAGCAGGATAAATACAAACAGCACCACCGCGGTCGCAATCAGCGCCTCGCGGTGCAAATCCGCAGAATACCCCATTTCAATCACAATGTTGGCGGTAAGCGTACGCAGCCCCTTTAGGAGTCCCGCAGGCATGCGCGCCTGGTTGCCCGCCACCATGATGATCGCCATCGTCTCCCCCACGGCACGGCCCATGCCCAGCACCACGCCCGCGAACAGGCCCGATTTTGCGGCGGGTACCAATACGGAAAACACGCTGCGCTCATGTGTTGCGCCCAGAGCAAGGGAACCCTCATAATAGTTCTCCGGCACGGCGCGGATGGCGCTTTCCGCTACGCCCACAACGGTGGGCAATATCATAATGCCAAGCAATACGGAAGCCGTGAGCATGGACGCACCACTGCCGCCAAACTGCTCCCGCACAAACGGCACGATCACCACCAGGCCGAAAAACCCGTACACAACCGACGGTATGCCTGCTAAGAGCTCCGTTGCAGGCTTTAAGATGCGGTACAGCCACTGCGGGCAAAAGCGCGCCATGAAGATTGCCATCAGAAGTCCTATCGGCATGCCGATAAGCATGGCGCCCGCCGTAACATAAATGCTGCCCACAATCATGGGAAAGATGCCGTAAATATCGTTCCCCGGCTTCCATGTACGGCCCAGCAGGAAGTTTGCGGGACCGATCTCAAACACCGCGGGAAGCCCGTTCGCAAACAGGAATACGCAGATTAACGCTACGGAAAGGATGGAGGTGGCTGCGGCGGCGATGAATACGCCCTTCATCGCCGGTTCCTTCCATTTTTTCATATATAGTCCCCCGTGAGATGTTTTTCGTTATGCGGGGCGTCAACGAGTATGCCGCCCTGCGCTTTGCCGGGACTTACCCCGGCGGTTTTTCCGAACAAAACGCGTTTACCGCCCGAAAACGCGGGGGCGTTTTCCGGGCGGTACGCATACGCCTTTTCCGGCGTCCGTCTTTTCAATTGTGTTACGCAACCTCGCTCCAACTGAGGATCTCGCCGGTGAAGATGGCGCGGATCTGTTCGGAGGTCAGGCTGGCGGTGGTGTTTTCATTGTTGATAATAACCGCAATACCATCCAGTGCGATAACCGTCGGAGTGAGCTCTGCAAGTTCGCTGTCCTTGAGTTCACGGGACGCCATGCCGATATCGCAGGTGCCGTCCATTGCGCTCTTCATGCCGGTGGAAGAGTCGCTCTGCTGGATTTCGATGGTGACGTTGGGGTTAACGGCCTTATACGCTTCGGCAAGCTTTTCCATGACAGGGGTGACGGAAGAAGAACCTGCGATGACGACCTTGCCGGAAACCTCCGCCGCAGCATAGGCAGTGGCCGCGTCATTGATCTTGATGTACTTGTTTTTTAATACGACATCCTGGCCTTCTGCGCTGAGGATGAAGTTGATGAAATCCTGCGCCGCGGCGCTGGCTTCGCCTTTCACGGCGATATTGAACGGGCGGGAAACCTTGTAGGCGCCGGACTTGATGTTTTCAACGGTGGCGTCCACGCCATCCACCTGAACGGCCTTTACGGTATCATTGAGAGAGCCCAGGGAGACATAGCCGATGCCGTAGGGGTTGCCCGAAACGGTAGTGAGCATGACGGCGGTATCGTTGGTGATCTGCGCCTCCACGGTGGTCATATCTTCCTTGCTGCCGTCATCCTTTTTGACTTCGATGCCCATGAGCTCGATGAATGCGCCGCGCGTGCCGGAGCCGTCCTCACGGGAGATAACAAGGATGTCCTGTGTGCTGTCAAAGCTGGAAGCCGGCGTTTCAGGTGCAGTGGGAGTTTCAACTGCCGCAGGCGCTTGAGTGGCAGCGGGAGTCTCCGCTACAGGGGGTTCCGCAGCGGGTGCACAGCCTGCGAACGCGGAAAGCACGAGCAGCGCGCTGATGGCTATTGTTACAATTTTTTTAATCGCTTTCATGTTTTTACTTCCTCCAATTCATTTTACATTGCAAGCATACATCCCGATTGTTATCCGCCAATATTGGAATCATCAAATCTGTGTAAAATCGTCCTTATCAGCTTTTGCATCCGTTCCTACCGCCATACCTGGGGAAACAATTAATTTTCCCGCATAAAACCGTTTCCTTTTTGGACTTTTCCAAGAAATCCCCCAAAAATATGGGAGGTGGTCTCTTTTTTATTAAGCACGGACGAAATAATGCCGATATAGGTAGATATCGCGCGCTTTTGCGCCTTGTCTTCCTGCCCGCATCCCAATCTGATATAGGGGGTCCCTCCAGTGAATAACGAACGTATTTTCACAAAGCTCTCCCGCATGCTAAAAAAGCATGACCCGGCCAAGGAACACGCCGTACCCGGGGATGCCGCTCCTATCGCCGCACAGGCCAACGCAGCTCCTACGCCAAGCACCGGCACCGTTAAGAAGGTTCGTCTTCTTTTTGAACGCGCGGCTTCCGGCGTACGCGCTGCGCGCCGTGAAAAGAAAGACTCCGCCGTTTCCTTTTTCCATAGCATCGGCGGCAGGCTGCAGCTGTTTATGGTACCGGTGCTGATCGTTTCGGTTGCCGTAAGCGTCGCGTTTGCCATGTCCAGTGGCAACGCGATTTCCACCCGCATCATGAACGAACAGATGGAGCGCGCGTTTTCAAGCTTCAAAACCGGCTTGGAAAACCAGAACGCGGTATGGCTGGAAAAGGCTACGGACAGTGCGGCAGACCCGAACTTTGTCCGGGAGGTCAACGCGCAGAATGCCGAAGGAATCGGAACCTATCTCAAAGGATTGAAGGCAGACGGCTCCGATTTTATTTTTGTCACAGACAGGCTGAGCAGGGTGATCTACTCTACCAGCGAGCACCACCAGCAAGGAGAAACCCTTGGGAGAATGCCCTATCTGACTTCCGCATTCCATGGGATGAAATACTCCAGCCTTATGACCGACCCCAACGGCGATATCGTATCCATTGCCGCGGTGCCGATCCAGACAGAACGCAGCGGCGTAATCGGCGCGCTTGTGGCAGGCTGCTATTACAACAACACGCTGCTGCTGGAAGGCCAGAAGCGGCAGCATGGCACGGATCTCACCGTATTCAAGGGAGATGTGCGCTGGGCAACCACCATCTCCGCGGATGGCGAGCGCATCACCGGCACGAAAATGGATGCTA
>JAEYLA010000272.1 GCA_023461495.1 Bacillota bacterium
ACATGTTTCCATCTATGCATCCGCTTCCTCTTCCTCCTCTCCGGCAAGGTGAAGCACCGTCACAAGCTCGCCCATCTCCAGGGTATCGCCCGTGTACAAAAGCTCGTCCTTCTTTTTAATGATGCGCTCGCCATTCAAGAGTACCCCTATACTTGATCCGTAGTCGGCAAGATACAGCCCATCCTTTTTTTCAAACAGAAACGCGTGCACGGGTGCAAGCGTATTCAGCTGCACGCTGATATCGCACCGTTTGGCACGGCCAATGGTGTTCTCCCTTTTGAGCGGATACTTGGTGCCGCTCAATTCCTCAGGAGAAACCACCTCAAGGTAACCGGGGGAGACGCTCCGCACCTTCTGCTTGATCTGCTGCACGGTTTTAAATTCCTTGACGGAGTGCTGCACCAAACGCAGCAGGATATAGAGAATGAGGATCAGGAAAAAATAGCGCATGCCCACCGCCACAATATCGTATGCGTTTTCATACATGGCCTCCCGTCCTCCTTTCGCGTCATTGTAAGTTTCTACCACAAACCAGACGATTTCATCAAAATCATACCACAAAGCCGCGCATGATGACATGGCGGCTTTATGAACTTTCTTGTATGAAATTGCAAGATGTCCGATTCTAGGAGCTGGTTCAGCGGGTGTTGCTCCGCCGTTTCGGCAGCAGCCGCAGGGCGTTCAATACACAGATGAGTGTGGTGCCTACATCCGCAAACACCGCCATCCACATGTTGGCGATGCCGAACGCGCCAAGTATCATCACGAGGATTTTTACGCCGATGGCAAACAAAATGTTCATTTTTGCAATGGACATGGTGCTGCGGCTCACCGCAATAGCGTCCGGAACTGCGCGCAGTTCCGGCGTCAGCAATACAACGTCCGCTGCTTCCACGGCCATATCCGTACCCGTCCCGCCGATTGCCATGCCGATATCCGCCCCCATGAGCACCGGGGCATCGTTGATGCCGTCTCCGACGAACAGGACGTTACCATGCTCGTTCCGGATTTCCTGCATGCGGCTGAGCTTATTTTCCGGCAACAGCTTGTAGGAGACGCCTTTGACGCCCGTAGCCTTTGCAATTTCTTCCGCCGGGGCCTGTGCGTCGCCGGTGAGGATCGCGGTATAGCCGACCAGACCGTTGAGCATGTCGACCGCTTCCTTTGCGTCCGCTTTCAATTCGTCTGCGATGAGAATCGCACCCGCATAGCTATCCTGTACCGCAAGGTACGCAACCGTGCCGGAGAGTTCCTGCGGCACTTTTACGCCTTGCTCCATAAGCAAACGCGTATTGCCGATAAACACCCGTTTGCCGGATACCGTGGCAATCACGCCGCGGCCCGCGACCTCCTGTACTTCTTCTGCCGGTACGTAGTCCCCCGCTGCCGTGCGGATGGCGCTTGCGACCGGGTGGGGGCTGAAGTGCTCCGCGGAAGCGGCAAGCTTTAACACTTCTTCTTTCGTAAACCCGTCTGTGGGCAGCACCTCTTTTACTTTGAATACGCCGTGGGTCAGCGTGCCCGTTTTATCGAATACGGCGGACTGCACATTTGCAAGCTGCTCCATGCGGTTTGCGCCCTTAAAGAGCACCCCGCGTGAGGAGGCGTTTGCAAGCCCTGCAAAGAACGTAAGCGGCACGCTGATGACGAGCGCACAGGGGCAGGAAATGACAAGGAAGATCAGCGCCCTGTGCACCCACTCCGAAAACGGCCCCGCGCCCGCAAGCGGCGGAATTACCGCAAGCAGCGCCGCGATTCCGACGACAATAGGCGTATACACGCGCGCAAACCGCGTGATAAAGTTCTCCAGCTTAGGCTTGCCCTTTGCCGCATCCTCCACCGCCCGCAATACGCGGCTAACCGCAGAGTCCGCCGCGGGACGCGTCACCATAACGGTGATCGGCCCTGTCTGGTTGATGCCGCCCGCCATCACCTCGCGGCCTACGCCCACGCGCACCGGAACCGATTCGCCGGTGAGCGCGCTAAAGTCCACCAGGCTTTCGCCTGCATACACTTCGCCGTCAAGCGGGATGCGCTCGCCGGGGTTGACAAGCACCTGTTCGCCGATCTTCACCTCGGCAGGGTCAATCACCGCAAACGCGCCGCCGCGTGCAACGCGGGCGGTATCCGGCCTTAAGCCGACTGCGGCGCGGATGCTCCGGCGCGAACGGCCCACCGCAAGATCCTGAAAATACTCACCCACGCGGTAAAACAGCATTACGGCGACAGCCTCGTCATAATCGCCTAAGATCAAAGCGCCGATCGTCGCAACGCCCATCAAAAAGCTTTCGCCAAACACCTGCCCACGCAGGATATCTTTACCCGCCTGCAGAAGCACCGGCGTACCAAGCAAAAGATAAGCCGCTATATTCAGCAGCAGATGTGCGAGTCCTTCCATCAGGAAACCGGCAAGAAATAGCACCGCGCCAACAGCGATGGGCAGCCACAGCTTCCACGGTTCTTCCGCTTCCGCCCCATGTTCATGGCTGTGCCCGCAGCTTGCGCAGGAGGCACAGCAGCCGTCTTCTTCCTCTGCATGCGCGTGGTCATGGCCGTGTGCGTGATCGTGGCTATGCGCGTGTCCGGTACAGCAGTCCTCGTGCGCATGTCCGTGCGCGCCCTCCCGCACAGCGCAGGCATCGCCGCATGCCTGCGGATGTTCCTCCGAATGCTTCAAACGTTGTTCTTCCATACCGCTCCCTGTATTCCGTTCAACCTCTGCGCCGTTCATTGCTGCGCCTCCCCTTCAAACTTTTGAAACTGGCAAACCTTACATGGGATGAGGTTCCCGCTTGTGATATCATGCAGCAGATGCCTCACCATATGTCCGGTACGGGTATCACTGATGGAATAGACGGCGCGCTTGCCCGTCTTTTTAAAACGCACCACGCCGCATTGCCGAAGCGAGCGCAAATGGTGGGAAACGGCAGGCTGGCTCATGCCAAGAATATCCGCCATTTCGCACACGCACATATCCTCCAGGGCAAGCATGGACAAGAGCCTCACGCGCGTGGAATCGCTTAGCTGCTGAAAAACCTCCGCCGCATCCACCGCGGCGTCTTCATCCGGAATATTCTCCAGAATGAAGCGTTCATGCGCCGCATCGATATGCTCCGTCTGGCAGACGGGAAAAGTCCGTTTCTCCATGATTTCCCTCCATCTTTCCATCAACCCATAAACATATAAGAGATTGTTTATATGTATTATATACCCGTGCTGATCAAATTGCAACCCGTCCGCTCGGATTTTATGATATAAAAAAGCCGCCCAAGGGCGGCTATAGAGTGTCGACAAACCCTCCTAAGAGGTGTGGGGGATTCGCAAATCCCCCACTTTCAATCCGATTTGACGACATGTGCGTCAAATCGGGGGAAAAAATGCCGCCATTAGCGGCATTTTAACCCGCAGAGACCCATCGATAAAGTCCGCAGGACTTTGTCGATGGCCTGAAGCCGCCCAAGGGCGGCTAATAACATCATGCTATTGGGTTCTCAGCTCAACGCTTCCCAATCCGGCACATCCTCGCAGCCTGCACGGCGGAGCGCATCAAGAAAGGTCTGCGGCGGCGGCGCAAAGAAGCGCATTTCCTCGCCCGTGCGCGGGTGCAAAAGTGTCAGGCGGTAAGCATGGAGCGCCTGCCCGGAAAGATTCAGTTTCGGTTTTACGGGGCCGTAGACCGGGTCCCCCGCAACAGGGTGCTTGCCATGCGCCATATGCACGCGGATCTGGTGCGTGCGCCCGGTTTCAAGCACCGCTTCAATGAGTGTAAACTGCCCCATGCGCCTTAACACCCGCCAGTGCGTCACAGCCTCGCGGCCATTTTTGACGACCGCCATGCGCTTGCGGTCCACCGGATGGCGGCCTACGGGGGCGTCTATGGTGCCCGTATCCTCCTTAAAATTGCCCTCCACAATGGCAAGGTATTTGCGCCGCGCCGTATGCGCCTTGATCTGCTCGGAAAGGCCGGTATGCGCAAGGTCGTTCTTCGCCACCACAAGAAGCCCGGACGTCATCTTATCAATCCTGTGCACAATTCCCGGGCGCAGAACGCCGCCGATGCCGGAAAGATCGTTTATGGCATAAAGAAGCGCGTTG
>JAEYLA010000273.1 GCA_023461495.1 Bacillota bacterium
GCAAACGCCCTGGTCGCTTCCGTTGCGCCGGAGGAAGAGGGCGTTGTATTTTTGCCGTTCCTGTACGGCGCCAATGTGGAAGGGGATTTCCGCGCCTGCTTCCTTGGACTTAGCGGCAGGCACAATAAGACGCACATGCTGCGCGCAATCTATGAAGGGATCGCGTTTTCGCACAGGATGCATGTGGAGCGCCTGCTTCGCTACCGCGACAGGCCGCAGGCGGTACGCATCGCGGGGGGCGCCGGCAAGTCGGAGATTTGGGTGCAGATATTTGCAGATGTGCTGCAGATACCCGTGGAGGTCACGGCGGGCGAGGAGCTTGGCGCAATGGGCGCGGCCATGTGCGCGGGCGTAGCGGCGGGAGCGTACGCTTCCATGCAGGAAGCCGCGGAGGTCTTCACAAAGATTTCCTATGTATGCGCGCCTGACGGCACGAAGAAAACGCTGTATGAGCGCAAGTATGCGTTCTACCAAAAAGCGATCGGCTGCCTTGCGTCCTTATGGACAGAAGACGCGTAATAATGAGGGAATATGTGCCCGCCGCCCGTGTGGCGGCGGGTGCGTGACTTTTGCCATGAAAGATTCTTGACAGAAAAATGCATACAGACTAAGATAAAGTGACGAAACCCGTAACAATGAAGATTTCTCGTGAGGCGGTGGACAGTTGGATACAAGACATGACATACACATTCTGGTGCAGGCTGCACAGATGTACTATATGGATGGGTTGACACAGGAAAAGATCGCGCAGCAGCTTGGCATGTCGCGTTCGGCTGTGTCCATGATACTGACGGAGGCGAGGGAGTTCGGCATCGTCGATATCAGGATCAAAAATCCGCAGATCAACAATGAGGTGCTCTCAAGCAGGATGGTGGAGCGGTTTGGGCTCAAAAAGTGCTTTGTCATCCCCGTCAACGCAAAGCTGCAGCGTATCTTGACAAAGATCGTGGCGGCGCAGGGCGCTGTGATTGCGGCGGGTGAAATCCGCAGCCATTCCTCTCTGGGCGTTGCGTGGGGCACCACCTGTTATGAGTGCATGTCCTCCTTCCGCAACACGGAAAATCTGTTTGATGTGCATGTGGTTCCGCTTATCGGCGGCACCAACCGCATCGCTTCAGAATACCAGCTCAATGAAATGGTACGCATGATGGCGGAAAAGCTACAGGGCCTGCCTTCGTTTATGTACGCGCCCGCACTTGCCGAGAACATTGAGGAAAAGAATCTACATATGAAGAGCGCCTATATGCAGCCCATCATTGAAAAATGGAATACGCTCGATGTGGCGCTCGTCAGTGTCGGCGCGCCGCCGGAGTATTATAACAGCAAGCTCCAGTTTGACCCGGAGGAAGCCATGCACAAATTTGAATCCGATCCCACGCTGGCGGTCGGCGATATCTCCGCGCGCCGCTTCAACATGCGGGGCGAGTTTTTGAACAACCAGTACAACCAACGCATTATCGGCATTGGCGAGCAGGAGCTGAGAAACGCGGGAAAAGTCATCTGCATGGCGGCAGGCGACCATAAGGTGCTTTCCATATTGGGCGCCCTGCGCGCGGATATCCTGGATATCCTGATTACCGATGAAAACACGGCGGAGCGCGTGATGCGCATCGCGGGGGAATGACGGCGTTTTGATGAATTGCAGCCCGGGCCACCGGGCTTTTTTTGCAGGCTCTTCATGAACAAATGTGCATTTTATATGGAAAAACTGAAATTAGTTGATTCTCGTTCTTTGCGCACAGGCATCATGAGAACAGGAGGGTGAGCGGTATGGACAGAAGAGATACGAAAATTATGGTCGCAAAGCTATATTATCTGGAAGGCCTTTCGCAGGAGGAGATCGCAAAAAAGATCCACCTGTCCAGGCCCAGCGTATCGCGCCTGCTCAAAGCCTGCGTGGAAGAGGGCATCGTCAAGATTAAGATCGACGATATTTCCTCACAGGGGAAGGAGCTTGCGAGGCGTCTGACGGAGACCTATGGGATCCGCAAGGCGATCGTGGTGCCGCAGGGGCACAGCGTGGAGGCGGATAAGGAAAAGGTGGGTGGGGCCGCCGCGGGCTATCTTGAGGAGGCGCTCTCGCCCGGGATGATGATCGGCATCTCCTGGGGGACGACGATACACAGCGTGGTGCAGAATATGAAGCGGCGCAACCTGATGAAGGCGGATGTCATACAGCTGCTTGGCGGTACGGGCAGCAAGACAGGCGATACGGACGCAAATTCCATGGCGCTTGCGCTTGCGCGCGCGCTTGGCGGGGATGCGTACCTGCTGCAGGCGCCGTTTATGGTGCAAAGCAAGATTTTACGGGATCTCCTGATGGAAGAACCCCATATCAAAAGCCATTTTGAACGGCTCAAGGATACGGATATCGCCATTGTCGGCCTCGGCTCCACCAAGGCGGAATTAAGCGCGCAGTTCCGCTCCGGGCACATCAATATGGAGGATTCCGCGCGCCTCATCAGCGAAGGGGCCGTGGGGGATATTTGCGGCAGGTATGTGGACATCAACGGTCATGAATGCCATACGTCGTTAAGCGATAAAATGATCGCGGTCTCATTGGACACCTTAAAACGCATTCCCACCGTGATCGGTGTTGCGGCGGGAGAACAAAAGGCGGACATTCTTGTGGCCGCCTTGCGCGGCAGGTATATCGATGTGCTGATTACCGATGAAAAGGCGGCGGAGAGCGCGCTGGAATATCGGTAGTTTTCTAATGGCGCGGTTTGCCGCAGTCTTGGAAAAAGAGAAGATCATATGGATAAGGCGGGTTCCGGCTGGAACCCGCCTTTTTTCTGGCGCTTTGCATGGCTGATTTTTAACAATATGAACATATGTGCAATATATGTTGCAATGATTGACAAGAGTGTATCGTGGGATTATGATAAAAGCAACTCTGACAAATGTCATGAATAATGTTAATTCCGAAAGGAAGCCGGTTATGAAGCTCTCTGCGTCTATCCTTTCTGCCGACCATCTGCGCCTTGGAGAAGAAATTGAAAGAGTGGTGCAGGCCGGGTGCGAATTGATGCACCTCGATGTGATGGACGGCCATTTTGTACCCAATCTTGCGGTAGGCCTGTGTACCATAGAGGCACTCAGGCACGAGACCCGCCTGCGCAAGGATGCGCATTTGATGATTTCCAATCCAGAAGCGATGATCGCACCCTTTATCCGTGCGGACGTTGACTCCATCACCATACATGCGGAGAGCACGCCCCATCATATCCGCCTGCTGCGCGAGATCAAAAAGGCCGGGATACGCGCAGGCATTGCGCTTACGCCCGAAACGCCTGTAGAGGCGGTGCTCACAGCGCTTCCGGAAGCGGATATCGTGCTGCAGGTATCCGTATGCGTGGGCTTTGGCGGGCAGAAGTTTATTGCGCCTGTTTTTAAAAAGCTGCGGCAGCTCCGTGCCTATAAGGAACGCTTCGGCTACGGCTACGAAATACAGGTGGATGGCGGCATTACCTTTGAAACCGCCGCAACGGCGGCACAATGCGGCGCAGAAGTGCTTGTGGCGGGTTCCGCGCTGTTCTGTGCAGCGGATATGCGGGCGGCGGCAGAATCCTTGCGGGCGGCAACGCCGGAATAAAAGGCGTATTTTATAGTTTGAAATGGAGGAAAGTGGCATGAGTCTGTATTCCGATCATCTGAAGGATAAGGTTTGCGTGGTGACAGGGGCGGCAAAGAGCATCGGGTTTGCCATTGCGCAAAAGTATGCGGAACAAAACGCCAAGGTTGTGCTGATCGATATCGACCCTCTGGTGGAACAATCCGCGGCGGAGCTCCGGGAAAAAGGATACCGGGCGACCGGGATTGTGCTCAATATTACGGACCGGGCGGCGGTGCTAGACTGCTTCAGGCGCATTGTAGAGGAGCAGGGGGAAATTTACGCCCTGGTCAACAACGCGGGCGTGGTGGATCAGCGTCCTTTTGAGGAAAACGACGAGGCCGTGTTTGACAAGATGTTCAAAGTCAACGTATACGGGGCGGCATATTGCATCCAGGGCGCAATCGAAAGCATGAAGCGGCAGCAGGAAGGCCGCATCATCAACTTCGCTTCCAAATCCGGGAAAACCGGCTCCGCCCTGATGGCCCCCTACAGCGCGGCAAAGGGCGCGGTAATTGTGCTGACGCAGGCGCTTGCCTACGAATATGCGCCCTACAACATCAAAATCAATTCTGTATGCCCCGGCATTACGGACGCCACGGGCGTGTGGTCCAGCGTCAGCTCCGGGTATATCGACAACCTGAACCTGCCCAAGGACGAGGTGGTGAAGAAGTTTACCGCCAAGGTGCCGCTCGGCCGCCTGACCGATAAACAGGATGTGGTGGATTTTGTGTTTTTCCTTACGGTCTCCGGGGATTACTGCACAGGCCAGGCGTTCAACATCACCGGCGGGCGCGAAATGCATTAAAGGAAGGGGAACGCAATGGATATTGAAAAGCTGGTCAGGGAAATTACCGCCGAGGTATTGAAGGAAGTGCAGAGCGGTGAAAAGCAGCAGCAGCCGAAGGCGGGCGCTAAGTATGATCCGAGCTATGCCAAATACATGGATCATACCGTATTGAAGCCGGAAACGCCAAGGAGCACCGTCAAGCGGTTCTGCGACGAGGCGAAGGAGTGGAAGTTTGCCAGCGTATGCGTCAATCCGACGCATGTACAGTATGTTGCAGAGCAGCTGCGCGGCACGGGTGTGAAAACCTGCTGCGTCATCGGCTTCCCTCTGGGGGCAAACACTTCCTTTGTCAAGGCTGTGGAGGCGATGGAAGCCGTCAAGAACGGCGCTGAAGAAGTGGATATGGTCATCAATGTAGGCGCACTCAAGGATCAGGAATACGCGTTGGTACGCTCCGATATCAAGGGCGTTGTGGATGCGGCGCACCCCAAGGCGCTGGTCAAGGTCATCATTGAAACCTGTCTGCTTACGGATGAGGAAAAGGTGCGCGCGTGTGAGCTTGCAAAGCAGGCGGGCGCGGATTTTGTGAAGACGTCCACCGGGTTTGGCGCGGGCGGCGCTACGGTGG
Organism: Bacillota bacterium; assembly: GCA_023461495.1. GTDB lineage: Bacteria > Bacillota > Clostridia > Christensenellales > CAG-138 > JAEYLA01. The sequence goes on from JAEYLA010000273.1 coordinate 5,032, forward strand.
AGGATATCCGGCTGATGAAGCGGACCGTGGGGGACAGCATGCTTGTCAAGGCTTCCACCGGCATCAACGACCGCAGCATCTGCGATCAGATGCTCAGCGCCGGGGCCGTCCGCATGGGGACGAGCAAGGGCGCGAAGATCGTCATGGGCGAAGAAGAAGAGAAATGCACCAACTGCGGCAAGTGCAAAGCTGCCTGCCCCAGCGGAAACGTTACGATTACCAAAAACGAATATTAAAAGGAGTATAAAGCGATATGGATAAACAGGCATTGGGCATGGTGGAAACGAGAGGCCTTACCGCTGCCATCGAAGCGGCGGACGCTATGGTAAAGGCCGCCAATGTGGCGCTTGTCGGCAAGGAGCAGATCGGCTCCGGCCTTGTAACGGTGATGGTCCGGGGGGATGTGGGCGCGGTCAAGGCGAGCGTGGATGCGGGCGCTGCCGCTGCCAAGCGCGTGGGTGAGCTTGTATCCGTGCATGTCATCCCCAGGCCCCATCAGGATGTGGAAAAAATCATTCCCGCAAAGTAATCCGGCGGCTTGTACTGTAAGGAGGGCACTATGGATCTGGCATTAAAGGGGAAGACCGTGCTGGTGACAGGCGGCGGCGCGGGCCTTGGCGCAGGCATCTGCGAGGTGTTTGCACAGGAGGGCGCCAACCTCATGGTCAACTATATCAACAACGAAGCGGATGTCAGGCAGTTTGCAAAGACGCTCTACAACCGGTTTGGCGGACGGCACATGGCAATCTACGGCGATGTGACCAATGCCGGGGATATCGAAAATATGATCGCCACAGCCGTGCGGGAGTACGGGCATCTGGACGTGGTCGTCAACAACGCGGGCATCTGGCCGACAACGTTGATCGAAAACATGGCGGACGACGAATGGAAAAAGGTCATAGACGTCAACCTGACAGGGCCATTCATGCTCAGCAAAAGGGCTTGCGTGCACTATAAGGAGTCCGGCACCAGAGGGCGTATCGTCAACATCATCTCAAAATCCGCGTTTGCCGTGAATACGGAGGCGCACGCACATTACGTATCCGCAAAAGGCGGGCTTGTGCTGCTCACCAAGGCCCTGGCGCGGGAGTTTTCCCAATACGGCATCATCGTCAACGGCGTAACGCCCGGCATGGTGAGAACGCCGCTCAACGAGGATAAGCTTTCCAAGCCGGAAATTCTAAAAGCCTATGTCGAGCGCATTCCCTCCGGGCGCGTGTCTACCGCCCAGGAGGTAGGCTATACGGTGGCGTTCCTCGCTTCCAATAAGGCGGATTTCATCAACGGTACCTGTGTGGATGTGACCGGCGGCATGCTGATATAGCGCAACAAACAGGCCGGCGGTAACCCTTGAAAATGAATTGACATATGTCATGACGCATGTTATTGTATGAATAACAAATGAAATGGCAAATGTCAAAGTCCGTTTAAAACAAGCCTTGTCTACCTAAAAAACATATTTTTTCGGGAGTGTGCGGGATATGTATGAAGCGCAAAAGCGTGAGGTGATCCATACGGCGCTGGAGATGAAATTTAGCAGGCTCATCAGCCTGTCCGGCGGGAATGTGTCTATGCGCATGCCAAACGGCCACATCCTTGTGACGCCGTCGGGCATGTCCTACGAGGGCATGCAGGAAGGGGATATCATCGTCATCGATGCGGCGGGAAACCGCATAGAGGGTACGCTCCGCGAATCGGTGGATACTGTGGCGCTGCTCTATATATTCGCGCATATGCCGCATGTCAATGCCATCATACACACCCACCAGCCGTATGCAACGGCTGCGGGACTCCTTGGCGATGTCCTTCCCGCGGCGGTGACAACGCTTGCAAACGTCACCCTGGGGCCCGTCAACGTAGCGCCGTACTGCTCCGCCGCAAGCGAGGATATGGGCATACAGACGGTCAGGTACATTGGGGACCGCCGCGCGGTCATCCTAAAGCACCACGGCGTCATCGCCGTGGGTGCGGACCTCAAGGAGGCGCTTTACGCGGCCGTCTATATGGAGGATGCGGCGATCACCTATCTTGCCGCCAAGGCGGCAGGCGAGCCTGCCATTATGACGGCGGAGCAGGTGGAGGATGCCGTAAACATCCACAGAACCTATGGCCAGCCGAAGAAAGCCCATGGAGCATGAGGCGATCAGGCGGCAGGTGATGCTTGCCGTAGCAAAAGAGCTTTGTCAGAGCGGGCAGGGACGGTATGTGCCTGCGGCGATTTCCGCGCGCCACGTACACCTGTGCGAGACGGATCTCCTGACATTGTTCGGCAAAGGGCATGTGCTGAAAAAAGAGCGGGAGCTTGTGCAGCCCGGGCAATATGTGTGTGCGGAAAAGGTGGCGTTTGTCGGGAAGAAGGGCCGTATCGACGGCATACGCGTGCTTGGGCCGTTGCGCGGACAGACGCAGGTGGAGCTCTCGCTGACGGATTGCTACAAGGCAGGGATCTCGCCCGCCATCCGGATGTCCGGAGCGCTCCGGGAGACCCCCGGCGGAACGCTGGTTGGCCCTATGGGCGAGGTTGCGCTCACGGCGGGCGTGATTGTAGCGGCGCGGCATTTGCATCTTTCGGCGGCGCAGGCGGCCCTATATGGCTTGAAAGACGGTGATGTGGTGGACGTGAAGGCAGCAGGGCCGCGTGGTGTGATCTTCTCCAACGTACTTGTGCGCGCGGGAGAAGGGCATGAGATGGAACTGCATCTGGATACGGATGAAGCCAATGCGGCGGGACTTTTTTGTGGCGGCCTTGTAGAACTCATCGGGCCATGACGGGAGGAAACATGGTTGAAGAAGAACTGATTGCGCGTATTACGCGGGAGGTTCTCTCCCGCATCCCTAACGGCGCGGATGCACCGCAGCAAAAGACATTGCTGGTGTTTGCGGGCTACGCCTATGAACAGGCCCGGGTTGCGGAGCATCTTGCAAAACAGTATGGCAGCGCGGATTGCGCGCTCTTTGGGGACGCGGCGGTTAGCAACCCCGCGCTTGCATTGCTGGAAACCGGCACGCAGGCCCAAAGACGGCGGCTTGTTGAACGGCTTTCCGGGTATGAAACGGTCGTCGCCGTAACGCCCCCGCTTGAGTATCTTTCCGCGGCGGCCGATGGGGACGACTCGCGCCTGGACGTGGCGCTGCTGCTGCGTCCGCTGCTGTGGCGTAAAAAAACCGTGCTGCTGCTGGACTTTGTTCCGCCCAAAAACAAGCGCGGGTTTGCGCGCCTGACGGATAGCCTGGAAACGCTCGGAGAGATGGGGGCTATCATCGAAACGCTGCCGCAGCAGGACAACGCTGCAAGGGGCGGCGAAGCAAAGAAGATTGTCACCGCAGAGGATATCCGGGATGCCGCGGCTGGAAGCGGCTATATCCGCATCGCGTCGGGCGCGATCGTGACGCATCTTGCAGCCGATATGGCAAAGGAACTTGACGTGAGAATAGAAGGGTAAGGAAACGGCATGCAGATTGCAAGAGTCAGAGGGAGCGTTGTAAGCACCAATAAGACGGAAAAGCTGCACGGCTTAAAGCTGCTTGTTGTCGTACCCATAGAGCTTGGCGCGTTTGAGGAAAAGGGCTCCCCCATTGTGGCGATCGATACCGTGGGCGCGGGCCCCGGGGAGGTCGTTATGCTTTGCGGGGGAAGCTCGTCCAGGCAAACGCCGCTGACGGAAAACAGGCCGTCGGATATGGCGATCGTGGCGATCATCGACTCGATCGAGATCGGCGGCAAAACGGTATTCAAAAAGTATGAGCAGGGCGACAGCTAAAGCCCGTTTGGGTAGGAAAGAGGTGGCGGTATGAGCCTGACGGATCAAGAAATACAACGCATTGTGGAGGATACACAAATGCGGTTGGTGCACGGGGAAGCAGCGGTGGCGCGGTGGCTTTGCGATACGATGGAAGAAGCGGTCGCCACGGCCGCTGCGGCCCAGCGTGCGCTGATGGGGCATACGCTTGCGGAGCGCGCGAACATGATAGACGCCATGCGCCGCGCCGCGCGGGAAAACGTACGGCAGCTTTCGGAGCTGGCGCACCAGGAAACGGGCTATGGCAGCGTGGAGCATAAGGTGCTCAAGAACCTGCTGGCCATCGAAAAAACCCCCGGTGTAGAGGACCTGCATCCCGATGCGGTCTCGGGCGATTTTGGCCTGACACTCATGGAGAAAGCGCCTTTCGGGGTGATCGGCGCAATCACGCCTTCCACAAACCCCACGTCCACCGTCATCAACAACAGCATCAGCATGATTTCGGCGGGGAACGCGGTGGTATTTAACCCCCATCCAGCGGCAAAGCGCGCGTCTACCGAAGCGATGCGGATTTTAAATGAGGCGATCCAGGCGGCGGGCGGCCCCGCAACGCTCATCTGCACCGTGAAGGAGCCGACGCTTGAAACGGGCAAGGCGCTTATGGAGCATAAGATGGTGCCGCTCCTGGCCATTACCGGCGGGGAAGCGGTGGTGCGTGT
>JAEYLA010000274.1 GCA_023461495.1 Bacillota bacterium
ACAACGACGTGCAGGACTTTTGCAAGGTACGTTACGGCGTCACCTTCCCGCTTTCCGAGAAAGTAGACGTACGGGGAGAGACCGCCACACCTCTCTATCAATATCTCACGGCAAACACCGCGTTCCATGGACTGGGCCGCGGCGCAAAGGCAAAGACGCTGGAGTTGTTTTTAAAGGCACGGTATGGCAAAGGGTATTCAGACAGCTCCATCAAATGGAACTTTACGAAGTTCCTCATCGATAAGGACGGCAACATTGTTGGACGGTATGAGCCTACCGTGGAGCCCGCAGATTTGGAAGCAACCATCAAGGAGCTGCTGTAGCCAACATGAACGACGCCTATGACCCCCTGCTGCTGGACCACCAGCTGTGCTTTGCGCTCTATGCCGCGTCCAAGGAAGTGATCCGGCTGTATACGCCGTATCTCTCCCCCCATGGGCTGACATATACGCAATACATCGCGCTGCTTGTGCTGTGGGAAGCGGACGATATCACCGTTTCCGAGCTTGGCGCGCGGCTGATGCTCGACTCCGGCACGCTTGCCCCCATGCTCAAAAAGCTCGCGGAAAAAGGATATCTCCTGCGGACGCGCTCCAAGGAGGATGAGCGCGTGGTCAAGCTGAAATTGACGCCATCCGGCCGGGAACTCAAAAAAGCTTTTACAGGCCTTCCGCAGAAGCTTGCCTGTGAGCTCGCGCTGCCCGTAGAGCGGCTTGCAATGCTCAAGACGGAGCTCAATGCATTGACACAGCAATTGCAAGAACAACAGCATTTGCCCGGATGATGTTCCCTGTATGCAAAAAGGTCAAAGCAATACGCTTTGGCCTCCATTTTTTTGATATATTATTCTTTGGGCGTTCCTTCTTCCCCGCTGTCTTCCAGTAAGGACACTTGCTCTTCCTCGGCCGGTTTGGCCGGAATGGGCTGCTCCCCTTCCGCTATGCGCGGCTTGCCGAACATGGCATAAAACAGCGGGGACAGCAGCGCGGGCGCAAGCGCAAACATGTTGGATAATCCCAGCTTTAACAGCGCCGTATGGAGGTACGTAAACGGCCACACCGGGAAGAGCAGCCACTTGGAAAGCGTTGTGCCGCGCGCCGCAAATTCCTGCGCCACAACAAACAGCAGGAAGTAATACAGCGCCACATATGCAGCCGAGCGGATAATCTCATCCTGCCGCAACCTGCGCAGGCATAGAAAGCCGGAGAGCAAAAACAATAGGAGCGCAGCCCCCGCGCCCACATAAAACGCCGCAACCTGCTCCATATGCCCGGCAAGGAGCAGGCTCAGGCCATAGCTCAAAGCGCCCGTAATAAGGCACACAACTGGTACAACGATCTGCTTCTGCCATGGGATGGGCATCTTGTTCTTAGTTGCATCCATATATCTAAAACTCCTTTATGTTCTGATCAGCTGGTACATCCACAGACCCGTGGTGAGGATGCCCATGAGGCAGGCAAGCATCAAAAGCAGCATGGGCAGACGGCGCTGTTTCTTTGTTTTTCTTGCGCGATATTCAAGCCCCGCTATAAGCAGACCTGTGAGCGCGCACGCAGAGGGCGCAAACCCCGGAAGCGCCGCATACCACGCGCCGCCCAGGAAAAAGTGATCCGCCAGCAAATAACCCGCGCCCGCGCTGCACAAAAACGAAAGCAGTAACGGCAAGCGCTCTTCCCCCTCCCCGGACAGACCGTATTTTATAGAGTATATCACGGAAAAGACACAAAAAACAGGTGGAGCCGTTGCCATATGCATGCTATACTATAACGTGAAGCAATAGGGTCTATATATTGCAAGTTTTTTATCAAAAGTTCAAGGAGGGTATTTGAGCATGCAATACTCCCGCGAGGTGGAGGAAATGGTTTGCGTCGCCAAAGGCGCAAAGCATGGCCCCGCGCCCATCCCCGAAGAAGGCAAATGGGTCAAGGCCACGCAAGTTACGGATATCAGCGGTCTGACGCACGGTGTGGGCTGGTGTGCCCCGCAGCAGGGCGCATGTAAATTGACGCTTAACGTCAAGAACGGCGTGATCGAAGAGGCGCTGGTGGAAACCCTTGGCTGCTCCGGCATGACGCATTCCGCCGCGATGGCGGCAGAGGTGCTCCCCGGTAAGACGGTGCTTGAGGCGCTCAATACCGACCTTGTATGCGACGCCATCAATACCGCTATGCGCGAGCTGTTCCTGCAGATCGCCTATGGCCGTACGCAGAGCGCGTTCTCCGAGGACGGCCTGCCCATCGGCGCTGGCTTGGAGGATTTGGGCAAAGGCTTGCGCTCCCAGATCGGCACCATGTACAGCACGAACGCAAAGGGCGTACGCTATCTCGAAATGGCGGAAGGTTATGTACTTGGCATCGGCCTTGATGAAGAGGGCCAGGTTATCGGCTACCGCTTCGTTTCCCTTGGCAAGATGATGGACGCCATCAAGAAGGGCGTTGATCCCAAGGAAGCGTTTGAAAAGAACATCGGCACCTATGGCCGCTTCGCGGAAGCCGTCAAGGTGATCGACCCGCGTCACGAATAAGAAGGGAGGGAGTTTCCATATGATCCAG
>JAEYLA010000275.1 GCA_023461495.1 Bacillota bacterium
CAAGCGTATCCTGCACGGTGTTTTGCATATCGCGGTCCACAGTCGTATAGATGTGGTAGCCGCTTGTACGCAATTCATTTTCCACAGCGCTCAGGTTCGCGTTCGTTTCCGGCAGGTTCCGCTGTGCGAGCAGGTGCTTTACAACGTCCTTAATGGCATATTCCACGAAATAGGGCATCTCATAGAGCTGGTTCTGCGTGGAGACCTCCACGATGTGGACCTCTTCCTTAAGCGCCGCGCGGTATTCCGCGGACGTAATAAAGTTCGCCTCATACATGCGCTCAAGCACCGTATCTGTACGGCGCTGCGTCACCTGCCAGTATTCCGGATCGCGCTTATACATGTTTTTGCGGGGGTTATAGTAGTACGGGTTCTGGGTAAGGCCCGCAAGCATCGCGCACTCGCGGACGGTCAGCTGATCGAGCGACTTGTTGAAATAATCCTTTGCGGCGGTTTTTACGCCATAGTTGGCTTCTCCCAGATGGATATCGTTGAGATAGGCTTCGAGTATCTTCTTTTTATCGATTTCCTGCTCAAGCTCAAGCGCCAGATAGGCTTCCTGAATTTTGCGCTTATAGTTGCGCTGGGTACCGACGATTTTGTTCTTGATAAGTTGCTGCGTGATGGTGCTGCCGCCCGAGCCGTTGCTGTTGCCCAGGATTTCGAGCGCCGCCGAAAACAGGCGCTTGATGTCCACGCCCGAATGGCGGTAAAAGCGCACGTCCTCCACCGCGATAAACGCGTTTTGCAGGCGGTCCGGAATCTGCTCGATATCCACCCAGTCGCGGTATTCAAGGTTCGCGATGGTGGTAATGAGCTGCCCGTCTTTATCATAGATGTACGATGTACGGTCGGATTTTGTCAGCTGCGCGCGGTCGATGGTCGGCGTTGTTTCCACATATGCCTTTGCAATGCCGACGCCTGCGCCAAGCGCGCCAAGCCCAAGCAGGATACACCCGAACACCACAAAATGCAGCGTTGTAAACAGGACGCTCAATATAAAGGGACGCTTGCGGGTGGGTTCCATAAACAAGGGCTCGCTTTCGTGATGGGTTTCTTCCATATTCTCTTCCAGAGGGTCAAACAAACGCGTCTCTCCGGAATCGTCCCGCGGCTGTACGGCGGAAAAGCGCCGTGTCCGCTGTGGAAAAAGCTCCTCCTCTTCCTTCTCCTCCTTTAGATGGCGGGGGGACTTGGCGGCACCGGGAAGCAGCCGCTGCCGCACGGCTTCCCAGGCGTTTATCATCTGCTCTCCGGCGCGGAGGAAAAAGGCGCGTATTTTATCCATGACCTCTCCAAAAAAGACGTTATTGCCAAAAGGTTGTTTCAAGTGGATTATACCATGAAGCGGGTTTGTTATAATCGCGCATGTGCCCGCCCGGAGGACGAAGTTCGCACGCGCATTAAAATAAGCCGTATCATAGACGCTTTGCGGCTATTATACCATAGAAGCGCAGCGGATATGAGATAATCCGCGCATGTGCGCTTGGCCGCAGGCCTAAAATCGCACGCGCATACAATCAGCCGTATAATGGCCGCTTTGCGGTCATTATACCACAATCGAGCGGCAAGGAAAATAGCGCGGTGTTTTCGGCAGGAGCGGGGCACTTGACAGCCCGCTTTTGCATACAGTACACTATTCATAATTAAAGCGATGACGGAAGAAGAGTACCCGTTCTCCTGAAGCAAAGAGAGGGCAGGCCGAAAACGGCTGAGAGCCTGCCTGCGGTTTGGATTGTGGGGAAGTGCGCTTCCTAGCTGCCCGCGACAAAAGGGGAGAGTCCCCCCAAGTATCCCGGGACGTTTTGCCGCGTTAAGGCAAAAGGAGCGGCGCGCTGCCGGAATTTTCGGCAAAGTGCGCAAGCAAAGTGGAACCGCGGAGCACATCCGTCTTTGAAAAAGGACCGGGATGTGTTTTTTATTTTCCCTGTGGAATAATCTGAAATGAGGGATTTAATATGTTCAATACGCTGCGCAGCGATATCAAGTGCATTCTGGACCGCGACCCGGCCGCAAGGAACGGGTTTGAGGTGCTGTTGTGCTACCCCGGCTTCCACGCCGTACGGTCGCACCGTGTTGCGCACTTTTTCCATAAACGCGGCTGGAAGCTGCTGGCGCGCCTGGTTTCCGAATGGAGCAGGTTCTTTACCGGCATTGAAATCCATCCGGGCGCCACAATCGGTAAACGCATGTTTATTGACCACGGCAGCGGCGTGGTCATCGGTGAAACCACGGAAATCGGCGATGACGTCACCATCTATCAGGGCGCGACGCTTGGCGGCACCGGCAAAGAAACCGGCAAGCGCCATCCCACCATCGGCAACCACGTCATGATCGCAAGCGGCGCGCGGGTACTTGGCCCCATCACCATTGGGGATTACGCAAAGATCGGCGCGGGTGCCGTCGTATTGAAGGACATTCCGCCCTGCGCAACCGTGGTCGGCGTGCCGGGCCGCGTGGTCAAAATCTTCCCTTGCCCCTCCTACACGCCGGAAAACTGCCCGTGCAACCAGGAAGACCTTTGCCAATGTAAGGATTCCTGCGAAAAAGGCCTGCCGATAGACGCTTCGGCCTGCGTACGCGTTCCCCCTGTTGTCGGGGAGGCGGGCGTGGACCTTGACCAGGTGCACCTGCCTGACCCGGTGGAGTTGGAAATTTCGCGCCTGCGTGAACGCATGGAGGCGCTCGAAGAGGCAGTACAGATTTTATCCCGTAAATCCGACTGAACACCTGATCGGTATGCGTCTCTCATCATGCAAACGCGCCCCATATGGGCGCCCCATATGGGCGCGTTTTTTGTTGCTATTTCAGCTTCTTTCTGAGCACCTGCATCGGAACGCCCGCGCCATAAAAATGCTTGACGGAGCAGCCCGCGCGCCCGCCGCCCGCGCAGGCACACGCACAAGCACAGGCGCAACCCGCGCAGGCGCAGGAATGGCGGTGCGTGGGGACATGCGTTCCTCCCCGCCCAAAGCCGCCCTTATAACCGTTATGCTTCACAATAAAAAGCCCAATCCCAACAACAGCAATGGCAATGATTACCACGCTGGTAATGATGCTTTCATAAGCGTCGCCTTTCTCCGCCTGCATATGTGCAGCCGTATCAAGCGTGCCAATGGGGTATTCAACCGTTACCTCATAGCGCGCGCCAGCGTCAAGCATTGTTTCCCATGTCAGATACCCGCCTTCTGCACTCATCGCATTTGACGAAGCGACATTCGCCTTATTCCACAGCACCTTGAGCGAATCAACCTGAATTCCCTCAAACCAGCCGGGCGTAAAGGAATAAGCGCACGTATCGCCGAGCGTATACATATACGACTGATGGATGGAAAACGCAAAGGAAACCGTCTCCCCGGCGCGGTACGCCCGGTCAAGGTCAATCCGCACATAACTGCCGCCATCGCCCATATACCTGATCTTGCTGATAGTTGGCGTAAGCGCTTTGATGTTATCGGCATGGCGGTTAGGAATGCCGATCT
>JAEYLA010000276.1 GCA_023461495.1 Bacillota bacterium
GAACCGGAGCCGGTGCCGTACGCATACATATCCGGCGCGTAGACATAGCCGACATTTACGCCAAGCTGCACCTGATACCAACTGCCGCTATAGGAGCCAAGGTAGGTGATGCTGTCGCCCGTATCGAGGTAGCCGATCGCACGGTACGCCGTGCTGGGGCCGGAGCGGACAGCCGTCGCCCTGAGCGCATACAGCAGGGAGTTAGAGGAAGAAGAGCCGCCGCCCGTGCTTCCGCCGGTATAGGTGGAAAGATAGGTGCTCGATACATAGGCGGTCTGGTTTTTGTAAACGACCTTCGTCCAGTTGCCGGAGGTGCCGGTCTTCTGGACGGTTTCACCCTTTACGAGATACCCAAGAATGGAATACTTGGTGCCGGGGCCGGAGCGGACGTTTACAGTCGTCGTCGCCGCCATGGTGCTGCCGGTGGTGGAAGAACCGCCGCCCGTGCTTCCGCTGTTGGAGAGGTACCCGGTGCTCACATACGCGGTGCCCGTACCCCATTTGATGATAGACCAGTTGCCTGTGGCGCCGACGAGCGTCACGGCGTCACCCTTTCTGAGTTCACCAAGCTTTGCGTAGCTGGTGCCGGGGCCGGAGCGCACATTGACCGCTGCGGTGGCATAGGCGGTGTTGCCGTCAATGGTCACAACGCCGTCATCGCTGCCGCCGCCATAGGCCTTCACATACGGTGTGTTGACATAGCCAACGGTACCATTGTAATCGATCTTGGTCCAATTGCCGGAAGTGCCGAGCTTTGTGGCAACCTGATCCTTGTACATCGTCCCGACGACCGTGCTGCCAAGACGCGCTTCACTGCGTATATTGATGGTCGCCGTGGCGATCACCTGGGAAGCCGCCATTGCGGGAATGGCTACAGCCAGCATCATGAGCATCACCAATGCTGCCGCTAGCGTACGGCGTGATAATCTGTGTTTCATATGGATCCCTCCTTTATTGCTTTTCATATCCTTTTCCCCCATTCTGCGGCATCATTCCTGTAAAATATTTCATTTATTGGAAGCATGCTTGTTTGTTAAAATTATACCCTCCTGTGCCGCAGAAAGGAACCGCAATCAGGAAAGTTCATACAATCTTCAAATATCCGCCCTGCATGAAACATCAGTCGCCCAGAAGCACATATTTTGAAGGATCGACCGCTTTACCTTCCTGATAGAGCGCAAAGTGCAGGTGCGGCTCCATGGCGCATTCGCTTACCGCAGTATCCCCAACCTTGCCCAATACGTCGCCCGCGCTCACAAGCTGCCCTTCCTTTACGGCGGCAGGCTTTGCAAGATTGGCGTAAACGCTCGTAAGCCCGTTTTCGTGCGCGACGGTCACCGTCACGCCCAGCGCCTTGTCCTCATGCACCCGCTCCACGGTTCCGCCCTTGATGGCAATCACATCCGTGTCTATGCGGGCCTTGATGTCCACACCGTCATGTGTGGTCCAGAGTTCAAGCGTTTCGGAGTACAGCAGCGTATCCACAGCGTATCCCCAGATGATCTCGCCTTCCACGGGAGGCGCCGCCTTGCTTTCCGCCTGACGCTTGGGCCTGGGGGTCATACTTGCGACAGGCGTGGGGGAAGCGGCAGGGGTTGCGGCAGGCGTCGCTGTAGGCGCGGGTGTGGGCCGCAGCACCTCATTGAGGCGTTCGTCGCTGCTTCCGCCGACATCCTGCGAAATGGGCGGCGTAGGTTCCGCGTTTTGTTCCTGCCGGCCCGGCAGCAGCGCTACCGCCGCCGCAATGCCGATACACAGGACGCATAAGCCCAGCACCACATAAAACCCCTGTTTTCTGAGAAACGTCGACGCGTGCTCCCTGAACGCACCTGCGCGTGTTCCCTTATGTTCCATAATGGGTTCCTCCTTTATAACGTTGCATCACCCCAAAAGGTTGCGTGTTTTGAGTGTATCCAATACAAAAAAGGTTATAACATCCAAAAGTTATTTCCTGCTTGAAGCGTCTCCTGCGTCTGGAATTTATTCTGGATGAAATTTCCTTATTTATTCCGGTCGTTTGCGGACATACTAGTTGCAAGAGGTGGTAAGCGTGCTTTACAGTACACAAGCAACCTCCGATGCCAACAAGGGCAGGAGAAAACTCGAATACAATCGAGCGGTATTCAGTCCGGGCGACAGCGGCGGCGGGAACTTTTGTTCCCGCCTTTGCTTTTGCCGAAAAAGTACCTTAGGTACTTTTTCGAGGTTTACAGGAACACCCTGTGCCTACGGCGCGGGCGGTTGTTCCTGCAGGGAAAGCCTTGCTCCGCAAGGCCTTCTGCCGCCACCGCCCTGTCGCTGGCGGCGGTTGGAAGCCCTACGGTTACAATCGCTTGGCAGATATAGCATTTTTATTTTTTCACGCGTATTGTTTTTGAAAGCAAAGACATACTAACGACGAGGTAAGAACAGTGCTTACATAGTACCGGGACGACCTTCACCGTCATCACGGGCGTGAAGGCGCGCCTGAAGGGGCTCTAGCCGCTTCGGGCCGTGGATCATCCGGGAGACAGCAGGGGCGGGGACGCAATGTCCCCGCTTTTTTTGTATGAAAATTTCCGATCTCTCTACTTCTGCCGCTCATGCCCTTTGTTTTTTTACCGAAATAGAGTAATACCGTTCTTTTTCAAAACAATTGCACAGTTTGTGCGGAAAGGATACTGCATGCTCTGGAAGGACAAGTACGAGTTGGGCGTACCCCTGATCGACGAACAGCACAAAGAGCTGTTCCGGCGTGTGGATGCGTTCATGCAGACGCTGCGCTCACCTGTCTCGTGGGAGGAGAAGGTGGAAAAAGTGAATGAGACCCTGGAGTTCATGAAGGCGTATGTCGTCACCCATTTTCAGGATGAAGAGGCGTACCAGCAAAAAATCGGCTACCCGAACCTTGCGGAACACAAAGCCATCCATGACGGAATGGTGGCGTATGTGGTGGAAGTGGCAACACAGTATGCGCAGCAAGGCTACGACGAACGCCTGATGCAGCAATTCGGCGGGAAGCTTCTTGCCTGGCTCATCAACCATGTAGCGGCCGAAGACCAGCAGATCTGCGCATTTGCCAATAGCGAGGAGGTGCCCGCGCATGTCTGAAGCGCTGTACCGGCCGTTCCTGCACGCGACGCAGCACGTATTTGAGCTGATGCTTGACCTCAATGACGTCCATGACGAACCGGCCGTAAAGAAATCCACGAGCCCCGACACCATCGAGGTTTCCATCGGCATCAAGGGCGACCTCAACGGCCAGGTCGTCTACAGCTTCCCCTATGAAACGTGCCTCAACATGGTCAACATCATGAGCGGCATGGAAATCTGTGAGGTGGATGAGTTTGTGACCTCCGCCATCAGCGAAATCGCCAACATCATCAGCGGCAACGTCATGACACTGCTGACGGACGAAAACCTCACCTGCGATATCCTGCCGCCAAAGCTTGTGACCGGGGATATGCTGACGGAGGAATATGCGCTCGATACGGTTTCGTGCATTGTCACCTCGGTGGGCAATGTCTGCCTGGACATCATGCTCAACCCCGCGCAATAGCGTATTGGACAGACCAGCAGGGCGGCCTTTTGCCACCCTGTTTTTTGTTTGTTAATTTCATTGCATGCATCTCCCGCGGGCTATGTAAGCTGTGTTATGATAAAGGGTATGGCCCGCCTGTGCACATTGCGACGCAGCCGGGAAAAAACAAAGCCGAGGTTTGTATGAAAAAGTTCTTTTCCCGGGCGCTTGTATTGCTGCTCCTCCCCATGTTGCTTTCCGGCTGCGGCCCTTCCCCCAAGGAAAAGGTATCGGCGGTCGGCTTTTACCTTGACACCGTCATCAGCATCGCCGCCTATGGCGTCAGGCAGGAAGTGGTGGACGATGCCCTCCATAAGATCGGCGAGTATGAGAATCTTCTTTCAAAAACCATAGAAGGCAGCGACGTATGGAACATCAACCACGCAAACGGCGAGCCCGTTGTGGTGAGCGATTATACGCGCGAGCTGCTCGAAGCCTCCGCCAAGACAAGCGTTGCGACCGGCGGCGCGTTTGATATTACCGTCGGCCCTTCCGTTGCGCTCTGGGATTTTAAAAGCGAATCTCCCTCGCTTCCGGACAAGGAGAAGCTTGCCGCAGCCGCGGCGCTCACGGATTATACCAAGGTAACGCTCGAGGGCAACACCGTCACCATGCCCGCCGGCATGCAGATTGACCTTGGTTCCATCGCAAAGGGCTATATCACAGATGAAATCGCGGAATATTGCCGTTCACGCGGCGTCACCTGCGGCATCCTGAACTTTGGCGGCAATGTGGTGGTGATCGGAATGCGGCCCGACGGCAAGCCGTGGAACGTCGGCATTCAAGACCCCAAAGAGCCCACGGGCCAGCCGCTCATTACGCTGCCCGCAACGGACAGCGCGGTTGTGACCAGCGGCATCTATGAGCGCGGCTTTACGCGCGACGGCGTGCGTTACCATCACATCCTGGAACCGAAAACAGGCTGGCCTGTCCAGAATGGGCTTGCCTCCGTCACGCTTTTGACCAAGGACTCCCTCACGGCGGACGCATACGATACCGGCCTCTTTGTGATGGGGCTTGAGAAGGCCATGGCGCTTGTGGAAGCCACCCCCGGCATGGAAGCCGTGTTTATCGATACCGAGGACAACGTCTACTATTCAAGCGGCCTCAAGCACTTGGAAAAGCAGCCGTGAACAAGCGTGGCGGGCATCCCTGGCAGCAGATCCCGCTTGCCGTATATGAAGGCCATATGCTTTTAAGCTCCGTAGGACAGCTGCAGGCGCTAAACGCGCTTTATTTGGAGCGTCTAAGTGCATATCCCGCGGAAACGGTGGCCTTCTGGGGCATTGCAGGCGGCAACGGCCTTTCTCACATCCACCCGGGCCAATATCGCGCGGTCTACGGCGTGGACATCAACGAAGCGTTTCTAGCCGCCTGCAGGGAGCGCTTTATCGTGCTCAAAGAGCTTGTATTACTCGCTTTGGACCTTTCAACGCCTGTAGCGCTCCCTTCTGCGGACCTTGTGTTTGCGGACCTGCTGATTGAATACATCGGTATCGACGCGTTCGCTGCAAGAGTCCGCTCCGCAAAGCCGAATACGCTTTGCTGCACCATCCAGCAAAATCTTGCGCAGGCATTTGTTTCGCCCTCGCCTTATGCGCAGGCGTTTGAAGCAATCGGCGCTTTCCACCAGGATATTGCGGAAGAGGATCTCAGCGCTTCCTTGCGACAGCAGGGGTATCTCCTGCAGTACCGCAAAGCCGTGCCGCTCAATAGCGCAAAGCAGTTTCTCCGCCTGGATTACGGGCTTTCCGACTGAATGCGTCTTGCAACTAAGAGAATACAGATAACGCGCCGAAACGGGCGCGTTGCTATTTTGTCACGTTTTTCGTCAGGAAATTTCACACGCATTTGTTTTTTTGCATGGTACAATGGAAACGGAACCCCATTACTAAATCTGGAAAGGACTTTGGGCTATGCTTCGCATTGCGCAATGTAACGATACCTTTTTGCCCATTGTGGATGGCGTCGGCCGTGTCGCTTTCGAGTATGCGCAGGCGCTCGGCAAGCGCGCGCACGAGTGCTATGTCGTCGTCCCGATGCGCGACGCGGGATACCGCGGAAAATACCCGTTTGAAATTGTGGATTTCGTCTCCGTAAAGGTGCCCGGCTCCCCCCAGTACAGCACCGGCATTGCAAAACTGGACAGCCACTATGTGGCGCGCATGGACATGGTGGAGCTGGACATTGTACATGCCCACAGCCCCGGCCCCGCAGGGCTTGAGGCCGCGCGCCTTGCCGCAAAGCATAAAATCCCGCTGATCGGCACCTTCCACTCCAAATATCAGGAGGACATCCTGCGCTATACGCGCAGCGAGGGCATCGCGCATATCGGCGCGAAATATGTTGCGGATTTCTTTGACCGCTGCGATGAGGTTTGGACGGTCAGTAACCAGGCCGCGCATACGCTGCGCTCTTACGGCTACGCCGGGCGCATTGAAATCGTCCCCAACGGAACGAACATCCCCCTTGTGCGCGATGCGGACAAGCAGGACGCAAAGGACGCCTTTGCGCTGGGGAGCGACCCCATCCTGCTCTATGTGGGGCAGATGGACTGGAAAAAAAACCTCCGCTTAACGCTGATGTCGGCAGGCCTCCTGCATCGGCAGGGCTTCAGGTTCCAGCTTGTGCTGGCAGGCCAGGGCAAGGATTTTGACGCCGTCCACGCGCTCGCGGAAGAGCTTGGCCTTGGCACAAAGGTGCGCTTCACCGGCCATATCGGCGATATGCGCCTGTTGAACGGCCTGTTCGCTTGCGCGTCGCTGTTTGTGTTTCCCTCCACCTACGACACGGCGGGCCTTGTTGTGCGCGAAGCCGCGGCGGTTGGCACGCCTTCCGTCGTGCTGCGGGACAGCGCGCCCGCTGAAGTGATCATAGACGGCAGGAACGGCTTCTTATGCGAGGAGGACGAACGTTCCCTTGCCGCCGCCATTTCCCGCGCCATACAGGATACGGCCCGTTTAAAAGAGATTGGACAGCGCGCAAAAGAGACCATCCCCATCCCATGGAGCAAGGTAATCGACAATGTGGAGGAGCGCTACCGCGCGCTTACGGAGAACCGACTCCCCATGCTCAAGCGCAAGCGCGGCCCGCTGCGCAAGGAGCTCACAATTGTGGATCACTCGCTCGAAAAGCGCACGCTCGACATGCTGTGGCGGTTTGTACGGCAGGACATGCACCGCGTCTACTCGTACCCGTATACGCCGCAGAAGCACATGCCCGCTCCGGCGCACGCCACCGCCCTGCCCCGCTCCGCACCGGAAGAACAAGGCGTCCCCAGCCGGGAGCTCCTTGCGCTCTACCATGCGCTTGATGGCGATGTCTCCGCTAACCTGCACGCCATGATGGTGCTCAAAAACGGGCATGTCATCTCGGAAGGCTACTGGGCGCCCTATGAAAAGGCCGAGCCGCACCAGCTGTATTCCTTGAGCAAGAGCATCACGAGCACCGCCATCGGCATGCTTCTGGAGGAAGGCCGGCTTTCCCTTTCCGAACGGCTTGTTGACCTGTTTTCCGATAAAGTGGCCGATCCCAAAGCTCACCCGTGCCACGACGTGACCGTATGGCATTTATTGACCATGAGCAGCGGCTCCCGCTTTAACGAAGTGGGCTCTGTACTGGGGGCCGACTGGGAGCAGGAGTTCCTCGACGCGGGCCTGTGGTTTGACCCCGGCACGCAGTTCCACTACAATTCCATGAATACCTACATGCTCTCCGCCATCGTCCGCCGTAAGACTGGCATGGGTCTTCTGGACTATTTAACGCCCCGCCTGTTTGCGCCGCTTGGCATACAGGACGCCACATGGGAAACCTGCCCCAAGGGCATTGAAAAAGGCGGCTGGGGGCTTTCCCTGCGGCTTGAAGACGTCGCAAAGATCGGCCTTTTATACCTGCAGAAGGGCGTCTATACGGATACGGTAGACGGCGAAGAACGCCGGATTTTAAGCGAAAGCTGGATCAAGGAAGCCACCCGCATGCAGATCGAAACCCCCAATGGGGAATGCAAGGACGGCTACGGCTACCAGATCTGGTGCGCGCCGTATTCCAACGGGTACCTGTTTAACGGCGCTTTTGGGCAGTATATGGTAGCGCTGCCGGATCACAACGCGCTTGTGGTGCTTTTTTCCGGCTCGCCGCTGCTGTTTGCCCAGGGCAATACCGCAGAGTATGTGCAGCGTTGCTTTGAAAACGCGCTCCATGCGCCGCTTGCCAAAGACGCCGCCGCGCAACGCGCGCTTTCTTCCTTCCTGCAGCAGCTTTCCTGCCGCAACAAGGAGGAGCTTTCTTCAGAGGGCTCCATGCCCATGCCTTTCCAATGGGTCTCGGAACAGTTTGCCGGGAGCACCTTTGAGGTGGACGCCAACAGCACGGGCCTGTTCCCGTTTGTGCTGCAGTGCGTGAACAATATCTTCCCCGCAGGCCTTTCCTCCGTTTCGTTCCGCGCCGCGGAGGGCGGCGCGCTGGAGCTTTTGATCAAAGAAGGGGAAGTGACGCATACGCTTTTGCTGCGCGACGATGCCCTCACCCGCGCAACGCTCCAGATCGGTGACGAAACGCACCCAGTCGGTGTCTCCGCGCGGTGCGGCATGCTTTCCGGCGGCGAGGTACAGCTGCGCGTGTATCTCTACTACTTGCGCACGCCCTGCACGCGGGTGGTGACCTTTGTGCTCAAGGAGGATACGCTACGCATCATACTCGATGAAAACCCGACGGTGCTCAAAGCCTCCGCTATGCTGATGACGCTTGCGCAGCTTGCAAGCCCCGATTTTTCCAGCATGCTGCGCATTCTCCGGCGCAACCGTTTCAACAGCAAGCTGTTTTCCTTTGCTACCGCAACGCTTTCAGGCAGCCGCTTGGCGGAGCCTACGGCATAAAGGAGGAACTTTAGATGGCAAAGCAATTATATCGCTCCACTTCGGACAAAATACTTTTTGGCGTGTGCAGCGGCGTGGCGCAGTATTTTAACATCGACGTCTCCATCGTGCGCATCGTCTGGGGCGTACTGGCGTTCACGTTTTTTGGGCTTGTTGCATATATCATTGCAGCGCTGGTCCTGCCGGTACAGTGATGGAATGCCAGGGCAGCCCGGGCACAAACGCCCGGGCTGCCCTGCTGAAATTGACAACATCGGGATTTATGGTATAATAGCCGCAGCAGCTATGATATGGCTTGTTTTGTGTACATGAGGCCTTGCCTCTCCGGGCGGGCGTATGTGCGCGTATGGGAGCATCATAGCGCTTATGGATAGGAGTATGGAAATGGAAGACTCACCGGACCCATTGCGATACAATGCCATCTTGCGTCTATAGCAGGCAGCACACACGTTTCAGGCTTTGCGGCATTCCGCGTTAAGCCTGTTGTTGTGTGTTTTTGTTTTGTCCGGATTTTTTAGAACTGCGCTTTATGCGCCGGGGCATATATATCCGCCCCTGACCTGAAGGAGGGTTACCTACCGTGAACGATGGCAATTTGCTGGGGCAAATACTTCTGCAATTGGCGCTGATATTGCTCAATGCCGTATTTGCCTGCGCTGAAATCGCTATCATTTCCATCAACGACGCCAAGCTCAGCAAGCTCACGGCGGCGGGAAACAAAAAAGCCATTACGCTCACCAAGCTGACCGACCAGCCTGCGCGTTTTTTATCCACTATACAGGTGGGCATTACGCTTGCGGGCTTTATCGGCAGCGCGTTCGCCGCGGATAATTTCAGCGGCTATCTGACGGACCTGTTTGTAAGCTGGGGTTCAAAGCTTTCCCCCGCTACGCTCGATACGATCTCGACATTGGTGATCACGCTGATTCTTTCGTATATCACCCTGGTGCTGGGCGAGCTTGTGCCCAAGCGCATCGCCATGCGCAACGCGGAAAAGCTTGCGCTGGGCCTTTCAGGCCTCATCTACGGCATATCCAAGATATTCGCCCCCATCGTGTGGCTGCTTACAGCCTCCACCAACGGCATCCTGCGGCTGTTCGGCATTGATCCCAACGCCGAGGAGGAGCATGTCACCGAGGAAGAGATCCGCATGATGCTCGACGAGGGGAGCGAAAAGGGCACCATCATGCCGGATGAAAAGGATATGATCCACAACATCTTTGAGTTTGACGATAAGACCGCGGCGGAGGCCATGACCCACCGGACCGACGTCACCCTGCTCTGGCAGGAGGATACCGACGAGCAGTGGGATGAGACTATCTGCGAAGGCCGCCATTCCATCTACCCTGTCTGCGGTGAAAGCGCGGACGATGTGCTTGGCGTACTGCATGTAAAGGACTATATCGGCATTAAGAACAAATCCCGCGAGGAGGTCTTAAAGTACGCGGTGCGTCCCGCCTACTTTGTGCCGGAAACGGTAAAGACGGATATCCTCTTCCGCAATATGAAGACGTCGAGGAACCATTTTGCCATCGTACTCGACGAGTACGGCGGCATGAGCGGTATTGTCACCATGAGCGACCTTTTGGAGGAGCTGGTGGGCGACCTGGACGATGATGTGACCATGCCCGCTGAACCGCCGGATATTGAGCAGATCGACACCAACACCTGGCGCGTCCAGGGCTGGACGCCGCTTGACGAGGTTTCGGAAGCCTTGGGCCTCCCCCTGCCGGAAGAGGATTACGATACCTTCGGCGGGCTGGTGTTCGGCATCTTGGGCGCGATTCCGGAGGACGGCAGTACCCCGCAGCTTGAGGAATACGGCATGGCCATCAAGGTGCTTGAAATCCGGGAGCACCGTCTGGAAAGCGCGCTTGTCTCCTTGATTGACGCCGCCAAAAAAGAAGGGGCTTCGGAGCAGGAATGAAAACAAAAACCGGGAAGGTACGCCCTCCCGGTTTTTTTAAATTTACACAACCTTATGTTTCTTCGTAATTGATGCACTGCCCCAATATGCCCGCTTCGCGCGCAAGCGCCAGGCTGTTTGGCACCTGGCCCACGCGGCCGGGCCGGTGCGCATCGGAGCTTAATAGAAAGCTTGCGCCCGCAGCCTTCGCTTCGAGTACATCGTCGAGCGACATGTTGCGGTGCCCCTCGTTGATTTCAAGCGCCACGCCGTGTTCCTTTGCCGTCGTTGCAAGGTCCGTCAGATCCACGGGGATATACGTACCCGGGTGGGTGATGGCGATCAGCTTTTGGGTTTTGTCCATGGCGTGCGCATAGGCTACCGCGTTTGCCTTTGCATGCCGCCTGGTGCTCTGCCCAAAGAAGAAGCTACGCCACCAGCCGCGGCTGATGCTGTCCGCCGGGAAGGTTCCCTTGTGATAGCCCATCATGACATAATCGAATATGGAAAGATCCTTGGGCACATCCGTCAGCCCGTCGCCCATCAGGTTTGCCTCCAGCCCCATGAGCACTTCGATTTTGTCGCCGTAGCGCCTGTTCATTGCATCCACTTCTTTCCGGATGTTCAGAAGCGCCTCCCATTTGACAGGGAAAAACATGTGCTTGGGCCCGTGCTCCGAAATCCCGATGCGCTTGAGCCCGCATGCGATGGCGGCAAGCACGTTTTCTTCCACGGTTCCCACGCCATGGCTGTACTTGGTGTGCGTATGTAAATCCGCAAACAGCATTGCGTTGTTCCTTTCGTTTTCCGATAGTTTTAGTATAGTGCAAACCCCTCCCGTTTGCAAACGGCCCAACTGTTGCCTGTGGCAACGGCAACAATGTGCTTCCG
>JAEYLA010000277.1 GCA_023461495.1 Bacillota bacterium
ATCCCCCACTTTCAATCCGATTTGACGACATGTGCGTCAAATCGGGGGAAAAAATGCCGCCATTAGCGGCATTTTAACCCGCAGAAGACCCATCGATAAAGTCCGCAGGACTTTGTCGATGGCCTGAATGCCCGGCAGTTTGCCGGGCATTTTTCATATGTTCCTTAAAGACCATATATTTATGGAAAGCCGTTGTGTTTGTGCTCTCCGTCCCACATAATTTACCGCAGAAACAGTTAATTTATAGCAACTGGCGTTTATATATGGTAATCTTGATTTAGGTTGTATCTATATACAGCAACCGTATTTTCAGGAGAAATTATTGATATGTGGGGTATGTTCCTTTGAAAAGAACAAGAATATTCCCGTTCGCCGCTGTGCTGATTGTGGCGCTGTTGTTTTCTGCCTGTTCATACACGCCTTCGCAGGGCGGCATATCTGCCACTCCATCCCCATCCATCTTATCCCCCTCCCCGGGACAGATTTATTTATACGGGGAACGGCACGGCGTGGAAAAAATATTGGATCGGGAATTCGCGTTATGGTACGAATACTACCACAACGAGGGTATGCGTCACCTATTTATTGAAAACGCGTACTATACCGCAGAATTTTTAAACATATGGATGCAGTCGGACAGCGATGATATCCTGGAGGAACTATATCGTAACTGGACCGGCACTAAAGCGCACAATCCCTATACAAAGCCATTTTTTCAGAAAATAAAAAATGAATGCCCCGAAACGGTTTTCCACGGCACAGATGTTGGGCACCAGCACCAGACTATCGGGAAACAATTTTTGAAGTATCTTGAAAGCAACAACATGGAAGGCTCCGAGCAATATGTATTGGCGCAGGAAGCGATTGAGCAAGGCAGGTATTATTACGAACATTCCGATGAAGCATACCGCGAAAATAAAATGGCGGAGAACTTTATCCGCGAATATGACGGCTTAAGCGGCATTAAGATTATGGGGATATATGGCGGAGCGCACACGGGCCTTGACGCTATGGACTATACAGGTTCCGTCCCCTGCATGGCAAATCAATTAAAGGCGTATTACGGCGATATTATCCAGTCGGAAAATTTAGCCTGGTTAGCGGAAGACACGCAAGACTCAGCCCGGTTAGCGAAAGTTATGGAACCGTACAGAGTGGACACCATAAAAGTCAATGAAAAGAACTATGAGGCGTCGTATTTTGGAAAACAAGAATTAAACGGATTCAGAGATAACGTCTGCCGGGAATTTTGGCGCCTGGAAAACGCGTATGACGATTTTAAAAATTGTCCGAAACCAGGAGATGTATTGCCGTATAACAATTACCCGATGTTAATAGAAACCGGCGAAGTTTTTGTGATAGACTATACAAAGACAGACGGCTCTGTCGCAAGAAAGTTCTACCGCTCGGATGGAAATACCTGGAGCAGTATGGCCACAACAGAAGAATTCACAGCGAATTAAGTTGAAATAGGGCCTTCCTTCCGATGGACTGCCCACATCGCGCTGCGGCTTTATTTGTTGCCTTCAAGAAGCAAATCCTTTCGCTTTGATCTGCTAAGAAGCCTTGACTTCTCTATAATATTGTTATACAGAAATGTTTATCTGGCGTGCAGGCGGTATTGAAGGAAACGCGCAGGAATGCTATATTGAATATAGTACAATGTAATAATTTTACATACTGCAGAGGTGGAAATTGATGAAGGAGCGCTTTGTTGCATGCCTGATGGGCGGCGCAATGGGTGACGCGCTTGGCTATACCGTGGAGTTTATGGATATGGGACAGATCCAAAGCTGGTTTGGTCCCATGGGCATTACGGAACTGCAACTTGAAAGCAAGTCCCAAAAAGCCGTGATCTCCGACGATACCCAGATGACGCTGTTTACGCTCGACGGCCTTATCTGGGCGCATACGCTGTCCACACCCTATCTTTCGGGGCTGTATCCCTCCTATTTGCGGTGGCTGTATACCCAGACGGGAAATACGGCCCATCCGGAGGTGCTGGACCTGCAGGCGCACGAACAGAACGGCAGCATCCTGCAGCAGCAGGCGCTTTTTGTGCGACGCGCGCCGGGTGTAACCTGCTTGAACGCGCTGCGCGGCGGCACCATGGGCACCATGGCCGAGCCTGTCAACAATTCCAAGGGCTGCGGCGGGGTCATGCGCGTATCGCCCATCGGCCTGTTTTTGCACAACGACCCCTCCTATGCGTTCCGCATCGCAGCGGAGGCCGCAGCCATCACCCACGGGCACCCGACGGGCTATCTGGCGGCGGGTGCATTTGCCGCGATGATCGCGTTTTTGCTCAACAGCGCCTCACTTTTAGAAGCCAGCTCCGAAGTGCAGCGCCTGCTCCGGCGTTATCCCGGCCATGAGGAAACCACGGCAGCAATTTTAAAAGCGTGCGAGCTTGCGGAGTCCGGTACCGCGTCCGAGCATGCCATCCGGATGTTGGGCTTAGGGTGGACGGCGGAAGAGGCTCTTTCCATCGGCCTTTACTGTGCGCTTAAGGCCCGCTCGTTTGCCCGAGCGCTTATCATGGCCGTCAACCACGATGGAGACAGCGACTCTACCGGCGCCATCTGCGGCAGCATCTTAGGCGTCATGGGCAATGATCTGCCCGCCAACTGGGAAGGCAAGCTGGAGTTTGCAGCCTACATTACAGAGCGTGCACAGGGGCTCGCCCGCGCCCGCACACAGCCCTTCTATCAATCGTGACCTATCCTACCGTGAACTGGCCGCCTTCCCAAAATGGGGCGGCTTTTTTATACCGCAAATTGTATATTCGCTATTGCCGAAAATTTATTCTGTAATAACGAATATAAATCGTTGTCCGCACAAAAGAATAATGATACCATAAATGAAATACAGCAATCCGCCTATGAGGTTTCGATATGAAAAAACTCCGTACAGAGGATGCTTTGGGACAAGCCCTTTGCCATGATATCACCGCCATCACGAACGGCAAGCAGAGCGCTCTCTTCAAAAGAGGGCATGTTCTTTGTAAAGACGATGTGGAGGCACTTCTCAATATCGGAAAAGAGCATGTTTTTGTCTGGGATCCGGAAGCCGACGAAGTGCATGAAGAGGAAGCGGCGTTCCTTGTCACCAGGCTTGCCGCAGGCCCCAACAGTTCCTATACAGGTCCGTCCCAGGGCAAGTACGTCCTCCAGGCAGAGACGGACGGTTTGCTGCGCGTCAATGCGAAGGGACTGCTTTGTATCAACCGCGTGCCGGATTATACCATCGCAAGCCTGCCTGACCGCATGCCGGTAAAGCGAGGCATGCAGCTTGCGGGCATCCGCATTGTTCCGCTTGTCACAAAAAGGGCGCATGCGGAGGAAGCCGTGCGGATTGCAGAGGCCCACGCGCCGCTGTTCACAGTCAAACCTTACCGCCCGCTCAAGGTCGGTATTATTATCACCGGCGGTGAAATTTATTACGGACGGCGGCAGGATGCGTTTGAACCCGTGCTGCGCAAGAAACTATGTCCCTACGGCGCGCAAATTTTAGGCGTCACGAAGTGTCCGGATGAACTTCCGCCGATTATGGAAGCGCTCTCCATCTATTTGTCGCAGGGTGCGGAGCTTGTGCTCTTCACCGGCGGCATGAGCGTTGACCCGGACGATCTGACCCCAACCGCGATACGTCAAAGCGGGGCTGCGCTTGTACGGCAGGGCATGCCCATGCAGCCCGGCAACATGCTGACCATTGCCTACCTTGGCGATATACCGCTCATCGGCATCCCAAGCGCCGCGATACACGCAAAGACCACAAGCCTTGATCTGTTTCTGCCCCGCATCTTCGCCGGAGAGCGCATTGTGGAAAGCGATATGCGCGATGTCGGCGAAGGCGGCTTCTGCTTAAACTGTGAGGTCTGCCATTATCCCATCTGTTTTTTGGGCAGGAGCCCCTACCCGCACGACGCGTAAAGCGTACCTAAAAAAACGCTATATCACTTTACCATTAAAGGAGGATTCCCCATGAAACGTACCGCCCTGTTTGCCGTGCTGCTCGCACTTCTGCTGGCGTTTTCCGCATGCGCGGCGCCCGCCCCCGCGGCAACCCCCGTACCGGAAGCCACCGTTGCGCCCACCGCGACGCCTGAACCCACGCCCGAGCCCACGCCCGAACCGGTTGAACTCTATGTGTCCGCCGCGGCGAGCCTGACAGACGTGTTAACGGAAATTGCCAACGGCTATACGGCCGTGGCGCCCAACGTGAAGATCATCTTCAACTTCGATTCTTCCGGCACCCTGCAGACGCAGATTGAAGAAGGCGCGCCCGCCGACATCTTCTTCTCGGCAGCGCAGAAGCAGATGAATGCCCTGAAAGAAAAGCAGTTGACGGTGGATGAGACCATCAAAAACATGCTCATCAACAAGGTCGTGATGATCGTCCCCGTTAACAGCGATAAGGAGATCACGAGCTTTGAAGACGTCACCACCGACAAGGTGAAGATGATCGCCGTGGGGGAAGCTTCCGTACCTGTCGGCCAGTATACCGAGGAAGTCTACACCACGCTTGGCACCTGGGATGCCGTCCAGAAAAAAGCAAACTTCGGCACCAACGTGCGCAACGTCCTCGCCTGGGTAGAATCCGGCGATGTGGACTGCGGCGTTGTCTACGCAACGGACGCAGCCACGACCGATCTTGTCAAGATTGTAGCTGAAGCGCCCGAGGGCAGCCATAAGCCCGTTGTGTATCCAGCAGCCGTGCTTAAGAATGCGGCGCATCCCGAAGAAGCCAAAGCGTTCTTGGATTACCTTTCCGGCGCTGAATCCACCGCAGCTTTCGAGGCCGCAGGGTTCACCATCTACCAGGGCTAAGCGATCGCCTGACAGGCTTTTGCAAACCGGAAATCCATGATATGCTTATGCCCAACAGTGTATTCTGTTGGGCAATTCCATTTGATACGAACTCCAAAGACCCACAATGATGATCATTTTCTACGGAGGATGAAGGAATGGACCTCTCCCCGCTGTACATCTCCATGAAGGTATCCCTGGCCGCCACGGTATTCACGTTTTTCCTCGGACTGTTCGCCGCGTGGAAGGTCGTAAAGCTCAAACGCCTGCAGGGGCTGCTCGACGGTATCTTTACGCTTCCGATGGTGCTGCCGCCCACCGTGGTGGGTTTTTTCCTGCTGCTGCTGTTCGGAAAAAACGGGCTGCTGGGGCAGACTCTTGAACGGCTGGCGCTTTCCGTCGTGTTCACCTGGGAAGGGGCCGTCATTGCCTCTGCCGTCGTCGCCTTTCCGCTGATGTACCGCACGGCGCGCGGCGCGTTTGAGCAGATGGACCAGACGCTCATCTATGCCGCACGCACGCTGGGCATCCCGGAATATAAGATTTTCTGGAACATCATTCTCCCCTCCTGCTGGCCCGGCATCGCCGCGGGCACAGTGCTTGCCTTTGCGCGGGCGCTGGGGGAATTCGGCGCAACGGCCATGCTTGCGGGCAACATCCCCGGAAAGACCCAGACCATGTCGCTTGCCATCTATTCCGCAGTGCAGGGCAACAACCGGGAAAAGGCCTACCTCTGGGTAGCGATTATTATGGCAATTTCGCTGTTGACCCTGCTTTTGATGAATTATTGGACGGGTTACCAGCAGCGCGCCCGGAAACGGATGGTGTAGTATGCTTGAAGTCAGCATCAAAAAGCGGCTGGGCAGTTTTTGCCTGAACGTTTCTTTTACCGCAGAGAATGAAATCTTCGCGCTCTTGGGCGCTTCGGGCTGCGGCAAAAGCATGACGCTCAAATGCATCGCGGGCATTGAAAAGCCGGATGAGGGGCGTATTGTGCTTGACGGCCGCGTACTCTTCGACTCCAAGGCCCGTATTGACCTGCCGTCGCAGCAACGGCACGTAGGGTACCTGTTCCAGAGCTACGCGCTCTTCCCGCATATGACGGTGCGGCAAAACATTGCTTCGGGCATCCATCATGCCGCAAAAGCCGCGCGCGAGGAGAAGGTAGATGAAAAGATCAGAAGCTTTTACCTTACGGGTATGGAAGAAAAGCTCCCGCACCAGCTGTCCGGCGGGCAGCAGCAGCGCGTGGCGCTTGCGCGCATCTTCGCCAGCGAACCGCAGCTGTTGATGCTGGATGAACCGTTCTCGGCGCTCGACAGCTATCTGCGCTGGCAGCTCGAACAGGAGCTGCAGACCACTTTAGAGTCCTTCCCCGGCACCACGCTGTTTGTCTCCCACAACCGGGACGAGGTGTACCGGCTGTGCCAGTCCGTCTGCCTCATCGACAATGGCAGAAGCGAGGACATCAGCTCCGTGCGCGGGTTATTTGAACACCCGGAGACGCTTTCCGCGGCCCTGCTTTCGGGCTGCAAAAATTATTCCCGCGTGGAACAGCGGGACGGCGGGCTCTACGCGCTCGACTGGGGCGCGCAATTGCGCGTTGCGGGCGATATTCCTCCCGAGACCCGGTATGTGGGCATCCGCGCACACTTTGTGTCACAAAAAAACGGCGGGGAAAACCTGCTCCCCTGCCGCATCCTGCGCGTTGTGGACGATGTGTTCGGTACGATCCTGACCCTACAGCCCGAACACGCCGCAGAGGATACGGATTTTTCCCGCATCCGCATGGAACTGCCAAAAGCGGAGGCAAAAGGTCTCCTTCCCGGCGGCAGCATCACCGTCTGCCTTCCGCCAGAAGACCTTCTCTTGCTGCGCTAAATTGCTTTACTGCCCTACCGGGCGCGCGCACTCATACGTATCGCCGCGCAGCGTCTGTACGGCATGCGCAAGCACCGGCAAAATGACCTCCATGCATTCCATCACCGCTTTGGGGCTGCCGGGCAGGTTTACAATCAGCGTCTGTCCGCGGATGCCCGCCGCAGCGCGGGAAAGCATGGCGCGGTTGGTCTTCTGCATGCTGTAGGCGCGCATGGCCTCGGGGATACCGGGAACAGCGCGCTCCACCACCTGCATCGTGGCCTCGGGCGTAACGTCCCGCGGGGCAAAGCCCGTGCCGCCGCTGGTGAAAATCACATCCGCCCCCCCCGCGTCGCAAACATTGCGGAGGTAGCTCACAATCTCTTCTTTTTCATCCGGCAGAATTGTTGTGGAAACCACTTTTGCATGGTCTTTTAACAACTGCTCGAGCGCGGGGCCGCTTTTGTCCTCCCGCTCGCCGCGAAAGCTTTTGTCGCTCAAAATCAAAATCGCGGCGCGGATGGGCTGCATGGACTCTTGCATGGGTTCCTCCTCCTTGCAAAGAAAGGCGGCAAGCGCCGCTTCAGTTTCTTTTCTCGAGGGCTTTGCCCTCGACTCCCACCCAAGGGACACATCCCTTGGGAATCCCATTTTACAAATGCCCTATCTTAGGGCGTTTGCATGTTGGGGTGCCAAGGGCCTTCGGCCCTTGGCCGGGTTTGGGTGTGGAACACCCAACGTCCCTTATCACCAAGCGGCAAACGCCGCCTTTTTTATTTGTGTTAGATCAAGCCTTCCCATTTTTCCGTCAGGGACCGGATATCAGCCTCGAGGATGCTCAGCTTGAGTGGCATATCCGGGGAGCGCCGGATGAGGCTGCGGTCCACAAGGGATTTGAGCGCCGCAAGCTGATCCTGCAGCTTGTAGCCATATGCCCTGCCCTTGATGTCCACGGCCTCCGGTTGCATGGTAACGGCAGCGGCAGCGGGCTCCCCTGCGCGCGCAAGCTCATACATCTCTCCCAAATGCGGCACTACCGTTGTAAAACCCTTTGCTTGCAACGCACCCTGGAAGGAAAGCAGCGTCTCTTCTTCGCCATGGATCAGGAAAATTTCCTGGGGCTTGGGAGACATGTTTCCTAGCCACGCAATCAGTTCCGATTTTCCGGCATGGCCGGAGAAGCCTTCGATCTGCACGATGCTTGCGTTGACGCGCACTTCCTCCCCAAACAGCTTCACCTTTTTTAAGCCGTCCACCAGCAGCCGCCCCAAGGTGCCCGCCGCCTGGTATCCGACAAACAGCACGGTGCTGTCCGCACGGTAGAGGTTGTGCTTGAGATGGTGGCGGATGCGTCCCGCATCCGCCATGCCGGAGGATGAGATGATGATCTTGCTGCCCTTCTCATCGTTGATAAGCTTGGATTCCTCCGCCGTCTGCGCCACGCGCAACGTGGGGAAATCAAAAGGCGAGCCTGTCTTTGCCATCTCCCTGGCTTCCTCGTCATAATAGCCTGCGGCGCTGCGTTCATAAATCTTTGTCGCCTCAATGCCGAGGGGGCTGTCGATATACACCGGCACCTCTTTAAGCGCCGGCAAGAGCCCCTTTAGCAGGATGCGCTTGATATAGTATAAAAGCTCCTGCGTCCGACCTACGGCAAACGACGGAATCACGATATTGCCGCCGCGCGCAAGCGCCGCGCGGAATGCCTCCACAAGCTCCGCTTCCTTGGCGGCTTCTGTGCTCACTTCATGGTCGCGAGTGCCGTAGGTGCCCTCCATAACCACAAAGTCCGCCGTATCAATGGGCTCGGGGTCTTCGAGTATGGGCCTGTCCCCACGGCCGATATCGCCGGAGAACACCACCTTATTGGTCTTATGCCCTTCCGTCACCCACAATTCCGCAGCAGCGGAACCAAGCAGATGCCCGATATTCTTTAAACGCAGCTTTACGCCCGGGAACAGCTGCACCGCTTCATCATAGGAAATACCGCGGTAGAGCTTGAGCGCCGCCTGCGCGTCGTCAATATCGTACATCGGCTCTACGGCAGGCTTGCCCGCGCGCAGGTTCTTCCTTGTCTGCCATTCGGCCTCCTGCATCTGGATGTGCGCGCTGTCGGGCAGCATGATGGTACAAAGCTGCGCCGTCGCTTCCGTACAGACGATGGGGCCGGAAAACCCGCGCTTGACGAGCAGGGGCAGCAAACCGCTGTGGTCAATGTGCGCGTGCGTCAAAACGACCGCGCTGATCTCGTTAGGATCAAACGGAAACGCATCCTCGCCATAAATCCCCTTTGCGTCCGCGCCCTGGCGCATACCGCAGTCAATGAGAATTTTGCCGCCCTCCCAGGCGAGCATATGGC
Source organism: Bacillota bacterium (assembly GCA_023461495.1). Lineage (GTDB taxonomy): Bacteria > Bacillota > Clostridia > Christensenellales > CAG-138 > JAEYLA01. The sequence goes on from JAEYLA010000277.1 coordinate 9,028, forward strand.
AGGAGCCGGTGACCGCGCGCGCCGCGCCGAAAAAAGCGATCTTCATACAATAATTCCTTTTGTTTTCTTTTGCAGTATCCCCGTGGTTCATTGCTTGCTGAAACTGAAAAGAGCATAGGGCCGCTCAAGGGGCTTACTCCTTCTCCTTGAGCGCCGCGCGGCTCCTGCCAAAATAGCACACCGCAAGCGTGCCCGGCCCGCAGTGGCAGCCGATGACAGGGCCGACCGGATGGATGCGCACATCTTTTACAGGAACCCCCTGGCGGAGCATTTCCTGCAGTATGAGTGCTTCGTCCATGCAGTCCGCCTGGCAAATGACGATTTCCTGCGTCTCCGGGCGGTCGATGGTGGCGGCGCAGCGTTCCACCAGGAACCGAAGCGCGCGCTTGCGCCCCTTGATCTTTTCCAGCGGCACAAGCTGCCCTTCCTGGCTTTCATACAACACGGGCTTGATTTCAAGCACCGTGCCGAAGAAAGCGGCAGCGCCGCTCACGCGGCCCCCGCGCCTGAGATATTCGAGGTTATCAACCGTAAAGATCGCGCAGGCGCGCTGCTTATTCTCTTCTACCCACGTCTTGATTTCATCAAGCATGCGGCCCTCTTCCCGCATGCGGGTGGCTTCTTCCACCAGCAGTGCCAGCGGCGCTGAAATGGCAAGCGTATCCACAAGCTCGATGCGCCGATCCGGATATTTTTCCAGAAGCTCTCTTGCCGCAATCATCTCATTATGAAATGTGCCCGAAAGCGCGGAAGAAAATGCGATGTGCAGGATATCCTTGCCCTGTTGTAGATAGGATTCAAAATATTCTATGATTTCGTTTGGATTGCGCTGGGCGGTGATCACGCTTGCGCCGTCTCGCATTTTCTGATAGAACGCGGGGATGTCGGTCTCCCGCCCGAGATCATACGTCAGCTCCACGCCGTTGATCGTATACGGCATACGCAGTACGCTTACACCTGTACGGTCCTCCCATGCAAACGGGAGCTCGGAATTGGATTCGGTCGTAATCACAAAGTTCTGATCCATCGGCAGAACCTCCCTTACAATATAATGTTGTTGGGTCACATGTTGCGGTGTCACTGCCTGCTGCTGCCAAAGAACGCAACACCGACAGCACCCGGCCCGGCGTAGGCGCCGCAGATGGGGCCCATGGGCAGCACCATGGCATCCGCGCAGCCCGCTTCGAGCAAAAGCCCGCTCAACTGCTCCGCAAGCTCGGGCGCATCCGCATGCGTGACGCCCACCACCTGCTTATTGAGCGCGTATCCGAGCCGCTCCACGCCCGCAACGAGCGTTGCCATGGCTTCCTCCTCATTGCGCGCCTTTGCTTCGGGCACCAATAAACCATCGCCGTCCATCCGCAGAATCACGCGGCGGCCCATCAGTTCCCCAATCGCGCCGCCCTCATACAAACCGCCCGCGCGCAGCCACCGGGTATCCTGCGGAAGCAGCAGCGCGTTGACATAGCGGCGGTTTTCCACCACCCATTTTGCGACTTCGTCGATGCTGCTGCCCTCGCGCCGCATGAACGCGGCCTCAAACGTAAGCATGCCCTGCGCTACTGCCGAGCAGAGCGTATCCACAATGACGATACGCCTTGTTGGATAGCGGGCAATAAGGTCCTCACGCGCATGCTGCGCCGCGACAAACGTGCGGCTCAAATGCCGGGACAGGGTGAGCATCAGGATATCCCGCCCCGCAATCAGATGCGGTTCCCACAGGGTAGAAAACGCCTCCGGCAGCACCGGGATGGTGGTGACCTCCGTGCCGTTGCGCATGGCAAAATAGAAGGCGGAAAGGTCCGTTTCCCGTCCAAGATCATAGGTATAGGCGGTATCGTCCATTTTGTAGTGCAAATGCGCAAGCTCTATCTGCTGCTGCTTTAACGTGCCCCATGGCATATCCGCACTCGTATCCGTGAAGAGCACATAGGCGTTTTCCTGGCTCATAGCTGCGACCCTCTTACTATACAGCAATTTTTTCTGATGTTATCATTATAGCCCATACATGCTGCATTTACAAAAAAAATATGCCGTCACGGGGGCCTTAAGGGCGAACGCGACGGCATGGAAAAGCCGGAGAAGAAACGCTTCAGCGGTCAACGACGGCGGCTGCGGTTTGCAATAGAAAGCAGCCGGACAAAGTTTGCAAGGCTCATAAGCGCCGCCACCACATAGGTGAACGCTGCGGCGCGCAGCACCTTTTTGGCCTGCGGCACCTCTTCATAGCTCAAATATCCGCCGGAAGAAAGCATTTCAATGGCGCGGCTCGACGCGTTAAACTCCACCGGCAGCGTCACCACCTGAAAGAGCAGCATGGCGCCAAAGAGAATTACTCCCAGCAGCGCAAGCCTATAGTTGCTAAACAGAAGCCCGGCAATCACGATCCAAGGCGCCGCCTGCGAACCAAAGTTTGCCACCGGCAGGATCGCGTTGCGCAGCCGGATGGGGACATACCCTTGCTCATACTGCATCACATGGCCGATTTCATGCGCCGCAACGGCGATTGCCGCAACGGAGCGCTCCTGATACACGGCCTCGCTCAAGCCCACAATATTCGTCTTGGGATTGTAATGGTCCGTCAGCTGCCCGCCGACAGGCGTCACCTGTACAAGGCTGCCCTCTCTACGCAGCAGCTCCTGCGCGATATGGAAGGCAGGCTTGTTTACGCTCGCCGTCACTTCTGCATATTTGCGGAAGGTCCGCTGTACGCCCGCCTGCGCAAGAAAAGCAAGCACCATTGCGCCCAAGACCAGCAATATGGTGCTGTCATATCCGCCGATGCCGATCGGAAAATACATGGAAAACCTCCTCACACTTTTTCTTTAGTATAACACGTTCCCCGCACAATATATCGTCAAGCTTGTGAACGGTTTGTGAGAATTAATCCTCCGTGATGTTGTCGATTTTGTCCCCTTCAAACGCAAACGAAAACACACGCACCGGGACAACGCCGTCCCTTTTTTCGTAAGTCAGGCCGATGGCTTTTTCCTGCCGGGAAAACGGCAGCCGGACTCCTGTGAACGCGCCGAAGAACTGCTGCATGGTATCAGGTGAAAGCCCTTCCTGCAATCCTGCCGACAAATAGCCCATCGCCTCTTCCCATGCCTGCAGCATCACGGCCTCACAAAACGCGCGGATAAGCTGCCTGCCCGGGACGGGTATGGATGGCGTGTGCGTAAAAAAGCCGATGCTTGACGCATCCTTTTGATAGCCGCCGTCCACCAGGCGGTAAATCTCCTTGCGTTCGTGCTGCAGCAGCGTACCAAGGCGCGTAAAGCTTACCGCCTGCTCTTTTTGCATACCGACAGCGTCGCCGGAAATGCGCAGCTTCTCCCGGTACTCCTCATCAAGAATCAGCAGCATGCCGCCATAGCCCGCAGGGAGATCGCCATCGGGCAAATCTGCCTCGCCCGCCACCACATACAGGTTGCCGTTGCCGCCTCGGCGCACGCTGCCCGTGCGTCCTTCCAACAGCGTCGTGCCATAGAGAATGCGGATGCCGTCCTCTACGGCGAATTTCAGGCCGTTTTCATAATAGAGCGTTGCAACGCAGCCGTCCGGCAAGGAAATCTGATCCGCCGTATAGGGGAACACAACCGCGGGCTGCACCGGAAGCTCCCCCGGAGAAAGCACGGCCTCAAAGATGCTGTCCGGCCATGCGTAAAGCTCCACATCCGCACTCTGCACAGGAAGTGGCGCGCCCTTTTCAAAGCGCAGCTTGCGCACAACCGGATACAGGCTGCGCGCCGTATCCTGCAGCGGATATACGCCGATGTAATATTCCGTATCGTTGGAAAGAGGCAGCACAAGATGCCCCTCGGGCGAGGCTTCCCCCATCAGCCTGCCGTTGAGCTCCACCGCCGCATACGCATGGCGCGTGCGCAAAAGCAGCATGGGCATATATGGTTTCATCCGCGTCACCTCCATATATATGCTATGCGCCGGATAGGGCATAATGAACAAAATTGTCTTGCAATTCGAAAAACGTTTTGATTATCAGCTTTAAGGTTTTAAAGACCTGTCAATCATTATATCTTAAAGAAAGATAATTTCTTGCAAGGAGTAGCGGTATGATTGTAAACTTAACAAAATGCGATATAATAGGATATATAGTGAATTTGGGGGAAATATATACAATGAACTTGGAATCAATAACCCACAGTTTTAGAAAGTGTAGTAATACACAGCTATTACCCGATTGTCATCCCTCAATAAGTCAAATTGGAGAGCCTCCTTTTTATATAGCACCCCAATTTTTAGATTATACCCATGCTCAAAATAGTAGATTTATTCTTTTTTCTGCTCCCGGGGCAACGGGTAAATCTGCATTAGCAAAATATCTTTCTTATACTTTTAACGGTTTATTATGGGACTTATCAAAGATTAGGATAGGTGAAAATTCTTTTACCGGAACAATTATTCAATCAATTGGTAATGAGCAATATTCAGATTTTATTAAAAGACTAAATAACTCTGACGCTCTGCTCGTCATTGATGCCTTTGATGAAGCAGAAATGATTTCTGGTCGTAAAATGATTAATAGCTTTATACTCGAAATTAATAAATCAGTTTCGGGATGTGTCACACCACAAGTAATTTTATTGGCGAGAACAGAGACCGCACAAGCGATTGCTGCTTTCTGTAAAGAGAATAAAATTGCAATATCGCACTATGAAATTGGCTTTTTTACCGAAGGACAGGCGAAAGAATTCGTAATATCAACTTTAAATAATAGGGGTAAAAGAGTTACTCCAGCAAAAAAAGAATGTGTGGTTCAATACTTTACTAGGATTAGGCAAACTATTCGTGATGAAAATGAAATTAATTCTTTCATTGGTTACGCTCCCGTTTTGGAGACAATAGCCACGGATATAGGGGACGAAGATAATACTGCAAAGATTTTAAGTTCTCTGCAATTCGGCACTCATTCAATTGATTTTGTTTCGAACATAATGTTAAAACTTCTCGAAAGAGAAAGTGGAAAAGTAAAAAGTGCGTTTCAGCTCAAGTGTGAAACACGTGGATGTGATTTTGACCAATGGCAATCACTCTATAGTGAAGAAGAACAACTCGTTCGTATAATGTATTATATCATTTTTAATGACATAGATGCAGGATTTAATCCCAACAGAATTCCTGCAGCTTTATTCCCGGATTACTTGGACATTTTACAGGGTATCATTCCTCAACACCCTTTTTTGCAACAACGCAATGGTTCCTTGGCATATGAATTTACTGGACCAGCATTTAGAGATTATGCCATTGCCAAACTTTTCTCAATACCAGAATATAATTATTATGCAGATTGGTACATTGAAAATCTATCCACAGGCACGTTAAGAGCCTCTTATTTTCCTTCACAGCTTTTATGGGAATACTATAATAGTATGTTTGAAGGAAAAGTCTTTGGAGATCAGATAGCATATTTATTTGAATCTTTTAAAGCGAAGGCAAAAGGGATTAACAGACCTTCCCTGAGTTTAGGTTCCGAGGATACTGAAACCGGACCTAAAGGTTATGCCGTTTTCTCAATGTTTGATTTAAAGAAGCCGAAGGCAGAAAGTGAATCAAAACATTTGGAGCTAATTGTAGATAAAGATCATCCCATTGTTTTTGACCAACTAGTAGGTAGTAATATAGATTTGCCGAACGAAGAAATAGTCCTTGGGCATTATATTGAAACTATAAGAATTAACAATAGCAACATAATATGCAAAAAATTAATTATCTGTAAAAGCAAATTGGTTATTGAGGCATACTCAAATGAACAGAGTTTAATCGCTACCTTGAATCCCCTTCAGGTTAAAAATCAAAATAATCTTCAAGTAGAAGTGGTAGCGGAAGGACGAATAATGATTTCGCTTCCTAATATCTCCCACTTTCCAAAACTGTACCCCTTTATGTACGATTTCAACAGTACAACTGAAATAGATATAATTAAATACATGCATGCATTACGAAGAATTTTTATAGAATTTCGCGCACATAAAAAGGATACTCTTGCAAAAGATGCTGATAGGATTGATCTGGTAATACGAGCATCAAACGAATTAAAGGATGCTGTTTTCGTTCACTTAATTGAGCGAAACGTATTTCGAAGAGACGCACACTTATATAAGATCAATAAAACCGCCATGAGTGAATTCAACATCAGCTGGATGGCTATCAGTCAAGGGGATTGCATACAACTCGAGCCTGTATTTAACGATTTCAAGTCATGGTATAGTCAGAAATAGTCAGGAGCAGTAATTAAAAAGCAACTCTATAATTGTGAGTTGCTTTTTGATTTATACAAGTTTCCTTCACCACTTTTGCCTCGCCTTTCCTACTTTTGGCGTTCCCCCCTGTCTACCCGGACATGGCTGTGGTATACTTTTAAATGACAATGGAGCGAGGATGTGGCCGATACCGGCGCCCCTTCGCGTAAAATACAAATGCAATTCTATGGAGGAAGCAACATCCATGAAGCACAAACTAAAATCACTCCACAGCGACCCCGCAAAGTATGCCGGGCCGATCACCGTCTACGGCTGGGCGCGCACCGTACGCGAAGGCAAGACCGCAGGCTTCATTGAGCTGGTGGACGGCAGCAGCTTCAAGCCCGTGCAGGTGGTGTTCCCGCGCGACGAGCGCGAGCTTGGCCGCGCGCTTTCCACCGGCTGCGCTATCAAGGCGGAGGGTACGCTTGTTCTGACGCCGGACGCGCCCCAGCCCTTTGAAATACAGGCGGCGGCGCTGACCGTATTGGGCGAATGCCCGCCGGAATATCCGCTGCAGAAAAAACGGCACAGTT
>JAEYLA010000278.1 GCA_023461495.1 Bacillota bacterium
ATCAAAAGATCGCTGACCTGCGTGCGGATGGTCGTTAGCGTTTCAGGCTCTTCCACATGAAAATACTGCAAAATAAATTTGGTTTCGTTGTTCAGCGGCCCAAGCTTTACCGCAACCGCGTCTACCCCTTGCGTGCGCTTCAGGCGCGCATAGGCGAGCGACGCGCAGATGGTATCGCTGTCCGGATTCTTGTGGCCAAATACATAGACCTTGCTCATGGATGCTCCTTCGCATTGGGATAAAAAACTGGGGTTCACCGGTATCACTATACCATGCAAAGAAGCCGTTTAAAAGATGAGCCTGTTGTAAAACGGATAACAAGCGCCGCCGACATTGGCGGCGCTTATCGCTGTATCGGTCAATCAGGAGTCTTCCCCGGCAGAGGGAGCGTCTGTGACAGGCTCCCGGTACGCGTCATAAAAGAGTTGCAGCTGTCCGTCCGCATACAAGAGTTTTTCGCTGTGGCGGATAGCGGGCAGCGCGCCCAAGGCAGTCAGCTTTGCCTGGGAAACGGGGTCGAGTAAGAGTGTTAGGAATTCCTGCCCGTAGTCCAGGTATCCGCCGGACGCTGTTTTATCGATGCCCAGGTATTGGATCAAATCCGTATAACCGCCCAAGGGCATCGTATCAAACGTAAAGCCGCCCTTTGCCATTTTGCGCGTCAGGTCGCCGAAGGCGCGGGCGTCTCCTATCAGGAAGGGTACCTGCCCCGCCTTAAAGTCGCCGTCCTGCGCAAGCGTACCGCTTAGGCCGATACGCTGCGCGATGTGCGCGGGTGCGGAGACCGCGCCATAGCGCGTGGTGGAGCGCGCGTCCATCGCGGCCTGCAGCGTCTCTTTTAGTACGTCCGGGTTATTGGATTCCGGCCACGCAAGGCCAAGCTCCTGTATGAGCACGGTGTTGCCCAAAAGGAAATAGCCGCTGTAGAGATAGGGCAGGGCAATAACCGCCTGATCCTTCTTAAGGGAGGAGAGGTCGCCCGCAAACTGGGGAGTCTCCATCATGAGCGCCTTTAATTCTTCCGTGCCAAGCGCGCCTGCCGGGAAAGACCACAAATGCGGCCGTTCCCCGCGGGAAAGGCGCTCCGTGATCGCCTCGGGGGTAAGGCCTGTCACCTCAATATAAATGCCCTTATGGGCGCGCTCAAACTTTGCAGCGATGCTTTCGATATAGGCGGTAACGCTTCCCTGCGCGGGCTTGAAACCCACCACGTGCCAAAGGGTAATGACTCCGCTCCAGTTTTCCTGCGTGCCCGCAAGCCACTCCCGGTAGTAATCATGTCCGAGCGCGCGCAGCAGAAACGGCGGCGCAAACACCAAGAAAAGGATGAGCGCTGCGGCAACAATCGCGCGCAGCGTAAGTATGGCGCCCTTCACCCGTTTTCCTCCCATATCTTTAGCTTTCTTATTCACTATTCAGTTCGGGCGCCATTTATACTATTGTGAATGAGAACCCTTCAATCCGGCGTTGGTGCAGGGCGGCTATCAAATGCTTTTTTCTTTTCCATCATCTCTTGTTGGAGTCTTTGATAGAGCGATTTGGATTCATAGACTGTTATCCACACGATATAGTAGGGCTTTTCCATGATTGGATCAGGGAAGGTATGGATGATTTAAGAATGCTGCAATAGATAGCGCACTGTGCAATACTCGCCGCCCGGAAGCTTCGCCTCCCACTCAAATGTCTCCTCGTCCTCCGGTACCTCCTGTTTGGAAAAAGCCCGATAAACCGCTTCCTCATCCGCCAAGCCGCCAAAGAGCAGCGCAGTGAATACGAATTGCTGCTTCCAGTCCTCCCACGCAAAGGGAATCGTTACCGGGTCACCAGGAGCGGACCGGAAGCTCACGGATAAAAAGCGCTTTCCTTTGGTGAGCGCACTGGAAATCCCGGCGCTCAGCAGCTTGTTTTCTGAATCTGCGTACGTTCTTGTCGGGTCACGCAACACATACGCGATATGCCCTTCGATGTAGGAGGTTGTTTCAGATTCGGAGATGACGCCCGGCAGGCCGGTCTGCTCCAAAGCGGCAATGATCACATCTTTTTCCAACGGAAAATCGGGCTGCGGCAGTCCGCTTCTTTGGCAGCCAGCAAGAGAACCAAGCAAAACAACCACAAGAACCATGCAAATCAGCCGCTTCACGCAATCACACTCCTCATCCTAACGTATGATCTTCTCTGCCATTAGGATAAGCCGCCCTCCAATTTTTGTAAAGGATTACCAGATCGGTAAAATGAATTTTTTAATTACTGGATACGCACAACCATCACCGTCATATCGTCCTCCGCGCCGTGGTCGCGCGCGGCATATAATAGTGATCGCGCCGCGTCCTCGCAGGTGTTTGCAGCGCCAACGCAGGAGAGAATTTCGGCTTCCGTATCTTCGCCAAGTGCGTCAAGCGCGCCGTCTGTCAGTAGCACCACGGCGTCGTTGCGCCTTAGTGTCGCCGTATGTACGGCGGGGGAAGCCTCATCAAGGATACCCACGGGCAGCGCTTCCGCGTATACGGTGTGCACGCGGCCCTCGCGCAGTACAAAGCTCGGCTGCGCGCCAAACTTAATAAATTCGGTTTCACCCGTTTCAAGGTCGAGATAGAGCGCGTCCACGGTGGCATACATCTCCGCCTCGTTTTGCTCCATGAGCAGGCGGTTGACGCATTCAAGCGCGGCGTCCCGCTCAAAACCGGCCTGATAGAGGCGCAGAAGCAGCGAAAGCGTGCGCGCGCTTTCTTCACGTGCGGCAGCGCCGCTGCCCATGCCGTCGGAAAGTGCAAACAGCGCCCGGCCGTTGGGCAGCCGCGCTTCCGCGGTGCTGTCCCCGCTGACAGGGCTTTGTTTCATGGGAAGGGTGGCGGCTGCCATGGACGCCTTGAGCTTCCTCGCCTGCTCAAATTCCAATACAACGCCCTGCTTTTCCCTGCGCTCGTGCAGCAGGCGCATGGGCACATCAAGCGCGCGGGAAACGGCCTCCTCCCATTGTATGGCAGGGCGGTTTCCCATACTGCTAGGTTTGAGCTGGGCGAACAGCGCGCCGTGCCGCTTCTGTACAAGCGCGCCGCGCAGCGAATATCCGTCGCGGGTCATACGGCGCATGAGCGTATGCGCAGCGCCTTCCGTGGGCCAGTCCGCCTGGCATACGTCGGCTGCGATCCGCTGCATGACGCGGGAGACGCCCTTTAGCTGCCGGTGGGCAAAGGCGTGGCGGGAGGCGGCGCGGTGCAGTTCCATACAGCGCGTGCGGTAGCTTTCCTGCGCGTGCAGCGCAGCGGCGGCAAGCGGTACGGTGCGCGGGCATTCCGCGGGGAAGGGCTTTGTTGCGCGCGGGCGCAGCCCCTGTGCCGAGGCGGGAAGCATCCCGCACAGCGCTTCTGCGGCGGCGGCTTTATCCTTCCAGCATGCGCCGCGGCAGTTGCAGTCCCCGCAGGCGTTCATGGCGGCGCGGAGCATTTCCGCTTGTTCCTGCTCCGGGCTGTAGGTCCAGTCCGGGTCTTCCGGGAACAGGGTGGAAATCTGCTCGACGGTGGCGGCGGTGCGCGTAATATCCTCGGCGGTGCGGGTTTGCAGGGCGTTGAGCGCCGCGCGCGCCGTGCGCTCTTCCCTCGCGCCCGCATCCACCACGGCGCGCAGGGATAAAAGCATGGGCTTGGGCAGGATCAAAAGCAGGATGGCGGCGGGCACAAAGTTGACCATGCCCACCTGCATGCCCGCGACGCTGCCATATACGTCCGTAATGCCCGCGGCCACGCCAAACCCCGCAACGATGCCCCATATGCCCATGCTGCGGCAGAATACGCCCGCCAGCGTACAGACGGCGAGGTTGGCTAAGAGCAGCGGCTGCGCCTTGCCGCCCAACACGAGCATGCCGCCGAGCACAACGGCGGCGGCGACAGCGGGCAGGCCTTTTGCGTAGGCGATGAACATGGCGGACCATGCGGCGACGACGATCCCAAGGGAGAACGCATAGATGGAAGCGTCCGAAAGGGACAGGGAAAGCGCGCCCAACAGCATGCAGAGGGAAATCTGCTCTTCCTCCCGCAGGGTGTTGCGAAGCGCGATGGCGCGCAGCGCACGCAGGCCGTTCTGGAACGCGATGCACAGCAGCAGTGTCAACGCAAGGTTCGCTAAGCCCCTGAGCGCATCGGCACCCGTGCCCATATAGAAAACGGGCAGCAGCAATATTTCCGCCGCGGAAAGGATAAACAGCTTGTCCTGCCTGCGGATGCGTTTTTTCCACAGCCTGTAGAGCGTGCAAAAAACAACATAGAGCGTTGCGCCGACAAGCGCGGGGTATCCCGCGGCGCCCGAAAGCAGGGAGCCTGCGACCACCCCCGCAAACGGATAATACACGTTTTGCCCTGTAATATCCATTGCGGCCACAAACGCAACCCCAAAGGGCAGCAGCATGTGGAAAAGCTCCACGCGCCCCAAAAGCAGCGCAAGCACGAATGTTGCGGCTTCTATCAGGAATGCGCGCCGACGGAGGTAAGGAAGTACGCTATCAAGAACTGTAGCGGCAATACGCGGGCTTTCCACATCAGACACCCCCCAGGAGAAGAATGTAATTGAGCATACCCTGTTTTGCGTGTGAACATTGTCGCACGAGCGTGCGGCAGATGGCGGAATCATCCGGCAAAAGGCGCGGGGTTGTCTTCCAATTCGCGTACAAGCGGCAAAGGGTTACAGGGTTATGGAGGATACTCCCTGCGGCATTTGCGGATTTTTACGCGCGGTGAAAAGTTTCTCCACACACAGGCGGCGCACGCGCGTGCTATTTTTGCCATTGCATCGGACGCCGATAAATTGTACAATACCTGTATGCCGCGCTAGGCGGGGAGATAGCGGTGCCCTGTACCTGCAATCCGCTACAGCAGGGCTGAATTCCATTCCCCGGCCAAAGCCTGTGGGGTACTGGTACCGGTAAGGAGCGTTGAGCGCCGGGCCCTGTGCAACCGGTGGCTGTGAAACATGTCAGGTCCTGACGGAAGCAGCATTAAGCGGTATCATTCGGTGTGCCGCGGGTATGTCTGGCAGGAGTTACCTGCCGGGGTTCCGCCCGGAGGCGTTGGTCAAAGA
>JAEYLA010000279.1 GCA_023461495.1 Bacillota bacterium
ACCTCAAAATCGCGGTTCGCCGTTGGACGCTTGATGTCCAGCGCAATGGAAAACCGTTTTTGAACCATAGCCCTCCCCCTTTTCCTTTTGTTGTCCGCGCACCTGCACGGCCTTGCAAGTAAGCAGTCTGTGCATATATGCACGCAATAAAAAGAACGCTTGCTCTTATCAGAACAATCGTTCCATCCTCATACTATCACGCCTGTTTTTGCCTAAGCCAGTTGAGAAGCGTTCTTACGCCCGAAAATTTTTATTTCAAATACATTACATACAACAGCTTTTCTACCAACCCATATGGCAGCAGGCGTTTTAAAAACACAAACACCCGGTAGACGCCGCCCACCACGGTATGGGCCCGTGGATGTTTCTTCTGTGCAACGCGGAAGATCGCGTTTGCGACCACGCGCGGATGCATGCCGTTTTGTTCATCCTTTTCCATGCGGGAGATCGCACGGGTGCAGGCCTTTTCGTACGCTGCGCACATTCTATCTATAGGGGCGCGCGCGTCCGTAAAGCCCGTGCTGACGTCGCCCGGCTCAATGAGCGCCGCCTTTACGCCAAATGGTTTCAACTCCATACGCAGTCCTTCACAGTAAATGGCGAGTGCCGCTTTGGAGCTGCTGTATAGCCCCTGGAACGGCACCGCGAATACGCCGCCGACCGAGCCTACCAGCAGCACATGTCCGCTCCCTTTTTCGCGCATGGAGGGAACCGCCGCGTTCACCATCCGAATGGCGCCATAGAAATTCACGTCCATCTGCCGCTGCGCATCCTCTGCCGTGCAGCATTCCAGAGGACCGCTGATGCCGTTGCCTGCGGCGTGTATCAGCACATCGATGCAGCCTTCGGTCCGGATGACCTGGGCAACGCCGTCTTCCACACTGCTCGCATCCGTCACGTCCATTGCAAGGGGGAGCAGCTGCCCCATCGCATCTTCCGGAAGTGCCGGAAGCTTTCCGCTTCTCGAAGCGCCATATACGGTATACCCCTTCTGTGCGAACAGCAGCGCCGCCTGCGCGCCGATGCCGGAGGACGCCCCGGTAATGAGTGCGATTTTCGTCATGCTTCTACCTCCATCAGGAATACGCAAGATTCATAAATTTCGTATATTCGCCCATCCAACACAGCTTTACGGTGCCCGTGGGGCCGTTGCGGTGCTTGGCGATGATGACCTCCGCGGTGTTGTCCGCCTCTTCGTTATACACCTGCTCCCGGTACAATAGCATGACAATATCCGCATCCTGCTCAATCGCGCCGCTTTCACGCAAATCCGAAATCATCGGGCGGTGGTCGTTGTCCTTTCTCTGCTCCGGCCCGCGGGAAAGCTGACTCAACAATATAATCGGCACATCCAGTTCACGGGCGAGAATTTTGAGCGAGCGCGTGATATCCGAAATTTCCTGTTGGCGGTTGTCCGTCTTCTTAGAAGAGCGCATCAGCTGGAGATAATCAATCACAATCAAATCCAACCCGTGCCGCGCCTTGAGCCTCCTGCACTTGCTGCGCATTTCCGGCACCGTAGCTCCTGCGGAATCGTCAATAAAGAGCTTGCTGTTGCCCATAACGCCGAGCACCTGCGCGATTTTAATCAAATCCGCTTCCGTCGTGGCGCCTGTGAGCAGCTTCTGCATATCCACCTGCGCTTCGGAGCTGAACATACGGGTAATGAGTTGTTCCCGCGCCATTTCCAATGAGAAAATAACGACAGCGCGCGAATCATGCAGCGCCGCATACTGCGCGATATTGATGGCAAAGCTTGTCTTACCCATTGCCGGGCGGCCCGCCACAATAATCAAATCCGATTTTTTTAGCCCCGAGGTTTTCGCGTTCAAATCCGCAAAGCCGGTGTTTACGCCGATAAGCCGCCCCTGAAGGTTCATCAGCTCCCCAAGATGCGCATACGCCTCATACATGGTGTCCTGTACCGGAAGCAGCGTATCGGTGCTGCGCTTGAGTGTAATATCGTAGACGCGGCGCTCCGCATCGCTCAGCACCTGCTCAAAGTCCTGCGTCGTATCCATGGCATCCTTAGAAATGAGGTTGCCCGCGCGGATTAACTGGCGCTGCATGGAACGCTCCTGCACGATTTTGATGTAATGCTCTACATCCGCGGCAGAAACCGTTTGTATCGTTAAATCCGTGATGTAGCCCACATCGCCTACCGCATGCAGCTTGCCCAGACGATCCAGCTCTGTTACTAAGGAAACGGGATCGACCGGCGCACCCGAAGCTCTGAGCATGCGCATACAAGCAAAGATATCTTGATTGGCTGGAAAATAGAAATCCGTATAATCCAAAAGCTCAATCGCCATGTCCAGCGCCGCAATATCAATCAGCATGCTTCCCAAAACCGATATTTCCGCCGCCGCGCTGTGCGGCGCGGCGGTTGCCGGCGCCATGTCCTCCCGCTCTACGCGCAATTCTTCCACGTCCGCTTGCTCCCCCTTTGTGGCTTGCCTATATCTTTACTGCGCGACAACCTCTACCGTAAAGGTTGCGTCCGTGTTTTCATATAAATGTGCCTTTACAGATACGCTGCCGAGCGCCTTGATGGGATCACTTAGCTCGATCTTCTTGCGGTCGATCACAATGCCGTGCTGCGCTTCAAGCGCCGCAGACACTTCCTTTGCCGTGATGGAGCCGAACAGCTTGCCGTTTTCGCCCACCTTGGCAGTAATTTTCACAGAAACGCTCCCAAGCTGTTTTGCAAGCTCGCGCGCCTGCACGCCTTCCTGGAATTTCTTGTGCTGCGCCGCGGACTTTTTGATGTTTGCCGCGTTGATAGAGGCGGCGTCCGCCGGTGTTGCAAGCTTGCGCGGCAGCAGAAAATTGCGCGCGTACCCGTCGCTCACTTCCACGATCTGCCCCTGCTTACCCGTTCCCTTGACATCCTGCTCCAATAAAACCTTCATATCCTATCCTCCTTGCCTTTTCCACAATCCTGTACTTGGCCTTAGCCGTCCAAATCTTTCATATACGCAATCGCGGTCGTCTTGATGAGCTCAATTGCCGCATCCATCGCCATGCCCTTCAATTGCGCGCCTGCCATCGTCAGATGCCCGCCGCCGCCAATGCGCTCCAAAATCAGCTGCACGTTGATGCGCCCAAGCGAGCGCCCGCTGACATTGACCTCCCCATTCTGGATGCCCAGCACAAACGCCGCCTCGATGCCCCGGATGCCCACCAACGCGTCCGCAGCCTGCGCCGCAATCAGCCCGGCGTTCTTCACATCCGGCGGGCAGATGGCAATCGCAACCCCCGGATAAATGATGGTCGCGCTCTTTACCGTATCCACACGGTTGGCGTACGTCTCCCGGTCATCCTGGAACATCAGCTTCACCATGCCGATGTCGGCGCCCCTCTGTCTCAGATATGCCGCGGCCTCAAACGTGCGCGCCCCCACATTGAACGCGAAATGCTTGGTATCCACCGTAATCCCCGCGAGAAGCGCGGAGCACTCGAACGCGGAAGGCCGTATCCCTTCGTGGAAGTACTGGATGGTCTCCGTCACCATTTCGCTGGTGGAGGAAGCGCGCGCATCCAGATGGTTGAGCGTCGCGTTGTCGATATAATCTGCGCTGCGGCGGTGATGGTCAATGAGCACAAGCTTCCCGGCCTGCTCCACAAGATCGGGCGCTATGGTGGCCTTGGCTCGCTGCGTATCCACCACAACGAGCACAGAGGAAGCGCGCATCATGCCGCGCACCTGCTCGGGAGAAACGATTACGTCCGCGTACGCCTGGTTGGCGCGGATGCTGTCCACCGCCTGCTGTATGGTGGGGTTCACATCGTCCAGCACAATATACGCCTTGCAGTTTGCCTGCACCACGCAGCGGTATACGCCAAGCGCCGCGCCCATACAGTCCATATCCGGCTGCCTGTGGCCCATAATGAACGCTTCCGTGGAATTTTCCAGCAGCTGGCGGAATGCCTTTGCAAACAGCCGCGTCTTTACGCGGGACTGTCCGCTTTCAAGCTGCCGCCTCCCGCCGTAGAAGGTGTAGTTTGCGCCCTGCCGCACCACGGCCTGGTCACCGCCGCGCCCCAGCGCAAGCTCCATACCCTGCCGGGCGGCAACATCCGCCTGCGCCATACGGGGCGCTGCGCCCACCGCAATGGAGAGGGTCACGTTCTGCGCGGTGCCGGTTTCAATTTTATGGGCCTTTTCCAGCAGGGAGAAGCGATCCTTTTCCATCTCCTGCAGGTGCTTGGCCTCAAATATCAGAAGGAAGCGGCCATTGTCATATCTGCGGTAAATCCCCTGTATGGAGGTGGTCATGTCCGCAATCAGCCGTTCCACCTCTGTCAACACCGCGTTGCGCCGGAATTGCAGGTCCGCGCTCAATTCCTCATAGTTGTCCACATAAATAAGCGCCACATACGGCATCTGCTCTTCATACAGGCGGCGGTAATGCTCCGCTTCCGTCCGGTTGATCCAGTATTGGAACAGCAGTTCGCGCGAAGCATGCTCGCGGAACACCGGCATCGTAATCACCTGGTAAGCGCCGCCCATATACTCCATCGTGCCCGATTGGTTGGCGGTCTTTGGCGTACATGCAGGGGGCAGGGGCTTTAGGTCGTTGCCCTCATACAACTTTTTCATCGTGGCATTGCGCCAGATGATGCGCCCGTTTTTTTCAAATATCATGCAGGGGATATTCACTTCCGCAATCAGCCTGCCTGCGGCGGTCGCGTTTTCCTCAAATACGGTATCCATGACCTGCCGCTGTTTTTTGACACCGGCCGCAAGCGTATTCAGGGCGATGAACAGCACAACAAAAGCAACCACCAGCGCCGCAATCCCCGCGTACAGCTGAAAATAGCCGATCACAAGCCCCATCAGGGCGCATACCACCGCGAGGGGAATCAATATGCGCTGCGGCCGATAGTCCATGCTCTGTGTTCTCCTTCCCTGTAATTGTATATTTTGCGGGCGAACACAGTTCGCCCCTGCATATTATATACACCATTCTCTATCAATTGGTGTCCTTCACGGCTCCTGCCACCGATTGTGTGATGCCGTCGCATCCGCAGGGGCGGCCTATGGTCGCCCGTATATCCCCCAATTCCTCTTTTCCCCTATCCGTTTACTCTTCCTGGTCGCCTTTCCCGCGGAAGATGATGCGCCTGCGCAAATGGAACAGCTGCTCAATCACGCCAAGCACACACAGCAGCATCAGGCTCATGGGCAGCATCAACACAAGAAACAGTGTAAACATCACCATGGTTCCGGCCGAGCGCTGGAACTGCAACACAAACATCACAACGCTCCCACCCTGTACCACAAAGGGCGTCATCGCCAGCGCCGCAACGGCGGCTGTCACCGCATCCATATTGGAAACGCCAAGGCTCGACGCCAGGAACGATCCCGCCGCCATGATCGCAACGCCGATCACAAACTCACGGGGAATTCGCCAAAACAGGAACCTGCGCATGGGTGCAAGAGCAACGCCCGCCTTGCGGCAGCGCCAGGTACAAATCAGCAGATTAAAAAGGCCTGTAAACGCGCCAGCTACACACAAAACTGCAGGCATATACAGCGGCAGCCCTGCGACAAGCGCGTCCAACGCCTGCTGCATCTGCGCCACCTGCTGTGGCAGCATGCCCGGCATCGCCTGAGCGGCTGCAAGCGATTCTCTGGATACTTCCTCAAATAAGGCCGTAATGCTGTGGAACGCTACGCCGCCTGCAAGAATATCGTCAAGGCTCACCATGAGGTAAAACGCAGCCGTATATACCGCCGCACCCAAAAGTGCCGTATCGAAATACGATTTATTCGCCTTGAGCAGCGCGCCGGTCAGCATTGCAAAGAGGATGCTCGCGGCGGGAACCCACAGCCCCGCCCATCCGACAAGCACGTATGTGCCCGCAATGCAGATGGCTCCCGAAAGCGCAAACAGCGCGGCGCCTCCCGCGAGCAGCAAATATCCAAACAGCCCGCCCGCAATCAATGCCAGCGGTGAAAACGGGGCGCAAAGCGCGCCGATTATGCCAAAAAGCAGTGCTCTGCCAATCCCCGGCTTCTTTATGATCTTCTCCAATTCCATTCTCCTGCTATGGTGATAGCTTCTTTTATTGTAAGATGAACAGCCGCACTCTGCAATCTTAATCCTGAAAACCGGAGGAAAAACAATTCCTCCCGATTTTTTTGTTGTATTGCGTCACCGGCAACACGCATGTTCGAGCGCATAGAGCGCAGGGCGCAGCAGGTGCGCGTGCCTGCCCGCAAGCAGCGCCGCCACCTTTGCCCGGTCCTGTTCATAAAGCGTACGCAGCGCCGTATAGATCAGCAGCCCGTGGTCGGAAGCAAGCGTACTTCCCGGCAGCAGCACAGGATTCTCCCCCAACGCGCCCTCCCGGCAGGAAATGCGGGCAGAAAGCGCGCATGGCCCGTTGAGCGTAAGCGTATAGAGCGTTGCCGCGCTGGTAAATGCGTGCCGCGCACACGTTACTTTAAACTGCGCCGCCTCCGCCGCATCATCTCCCGCTTGGGGCGAAAGCGCGCCATACGGCGCTATTGCATACTGTCCGATGGTAATGATCCGCGTACGCGGGTCTCTGTCCACCTTCCCAAACGCGCCGAATTGCCGCAACGGCAGGCCCATGATGCCGGTCTCCTCATATAGCTCGCGGGAAGCCGCGGCTTCGAGCTCCTCTTCCATCTCCAAAAACCCGCCGGGCAGGGCCCACTTGCCGATATTGGGGTGATCCTTGCGGCGGATCAATAGCAGGGACAGCGCCCAGTCCTCCGCGGCGCGCATCAGGCTGAACACCGCGATGTCAAGCGTCACGGACGGATGACGGTATTTGTTTGCATCATAAGCCGCAAGAAATTCCTGCAGCGTTTGCCCGGCTTCATTGCGCGCGCATTCTTCCATTCAAAAACCTTCTTTCGCTAATAGACCGGCCAGGCCGCCACATAGGCGCAAAGGTACAATAGCTGCAGCAGGCACAGCAGCGCATAGACCGCCCACGCGCCGCGCGTTTTCGTCAGCCTGGAAAGCGCAATCGCCAGCGGAAAGCAGGCTGTCAGATATCGGGGGGCGGAAAGCAGCCATGTCGCGCCCATACTGATGCAGTAATATGCCGCAAAATACGCGGCATAGCTTGGGCGCAGCGCATAGGGTTGCACCGCCGCCTCCGCTTCTGATCCCGCCGGAAGCGCCCGCTTCGGCGCTTTGCGCAGTGCCAATAGTATGACAATCGGCGCGCCAAAAAGGTGCACGAGGTTTGGCAGCCACAGGCCGTAAGCCATTTCTTTCTGCGCGGGAGCGGCGCTTAAAAACCCGTTCATCTGATACGATGCGGTATTGAAAAACCAACCCAGCCGCTGGCTCCAGTGCTCACTCTGGTAATGTAAAAAGGCAAACGCATCCCCGGTAACGCTTTTGTTGATAATCAGATACATCAAAAATCCGGCGGGGATCAAAAGCAGCGCGAACACCCGCATCAAAAAGAACCCTGCCCATTTGCCCGTGCTTTTATGAGCCCTTAGCACATCGCCTATAAGCTCAATCCCAACGGGTACGAGTAAAACAAGCCCCATTACCCGTGTAAACGCCGCAAGCGCACCAACGAGGCAGGCAGTCCAATACTGTTTTTTCCGGGTCAGGAGCATCACCGCAAGGGAGAGCATCAAGAACAGCGCATCGCTCATGGGCGCGCTGAATAAAAACGCCGCGGGCAGCAGCATCTGCAGCGCCACCGCCCGGAGGGCCGCCGTGCGGTCCATATCCAGTATCGCAAGCTCATACAGAAGAATGCCCGCGATGATGGTGCAAAGTGCCGATACCACCAAGCCCGCGGCGAGCGTGCTGCCCGTGAGCACTGCCGCCAGACGCACCACAATAGGATACAGCGGGAAAAATACAATATGGAAGCGTGCATCGCCTTCTGTCACATACCAGTTTTCCGCAATACCAAGATAGTGTGGCGCGTCGCCCTTGAGCCAAAGGGAAAACGTATCGAGAATTCCGCCGGAATACCCCTTTTGCAGAGTAAGCACGGCATATGCGACGATATAGACGATCACGCGCGAAGCAAGCAGCGCGAAGAACAGGCGCACTGCCGGGTGCCGGTAGCTCTGGCGGATGCTGCGCCGCCCCAAAGCGCCTGCAAGATTCACCTCCGGCGCATCCCACATAGAGCAAAGCCCGCGCACACAGTGCGCGAGCAACATGCCGAACAGTATGGTTGCGGCAGCCGCAGCCAACATAGAAGCCGCGGTAATCGTTTCAACCGTAAACGCCCAATATCCGTACGCTGCAGCGAGGATGCCGATTAGCGACGGTGTGAGCCATTTTTCAAGCTTTTGCAAGTGTTCCTCCCGCTCCTAGCGGCGAAGCGCCTTTGGTTTTCCTAAGATTTCGCTCATGACAACGCCTTCCGCCACAGCCTTCGGGTCGCGGCCAAGCCTGGCTACCGCACTTTGCACCAGATCCATATTCCACTGCGGTGCCGTCGGCTGTTCCTCCCGCGCGCGCACGGCGCGGCGGTAACCGCCTAGGCTGCCTTCCGTATACGCTTGCTCGCCATACTCCAATGCCGCGCGCCTGCCCTTTGTGGCCTCTATCTGCGAGGTAAGGGTAGACATAGGCATGATGACGCTGCGCTGGACAGGCGCCGCTCTGCCTTCCAGCCCGAATGCGTTGCCCCCCATCACAGGCTCCTGTGTCACCGGGGACTTGGCTGGCATCGCTTCACCGGGCGCCTCGTCCGCTTCCGAAAACGCGTCCCATGGGAACGTTTCCTGCTCCTGTGGGTAAGTGGCAGGCTCGGCATCATGCGGAAAACGGGGATCAATCGGCGGCGGTATCTCTCTGCCGCGCGCGGAAGCTTCCCGGCGTTCCTGCTCCTGCTTCTTCTTTTGCTGGCTGGCTGCTTTTCCAAAGATCGTCACCAGCGCAATGATAATTACAATGACAATATCCATGCTGCCTCCTGGCCGTTACCCCGGCCGGGTATCGTTGCGGCACGGCTTAAAAAGCCGGCCCTACTCTTCCTTCTTCTCCGGCTCGGCGTTCTTGGAAATCGCCTTGCGCATATCGGTATCGGAAATGACATTCTGCATGTTGTAGTAGTCCATTACGCCAAGCCTGCCTTCGCGGAAGGCATGCGCCATCGCGCGCGGCACCTCGGCCTCCGCTTCCACGACCTTGGCGCGCATGCCCTGCACTTCGGCCTTGT
>JAEYLA010000280.1 GCA_023461495.1 Bacillota bacterium
CGGCCTACCATACGATAGCCTTTTTCATCGAAGACATAATAATCGTCATCGAGTGTGCTTGCGCGCACCAGCCCTTCTACCGTATTGCCCAGCTCGACGAAAAAACCAAAGGACACCACGCCCGCGATGACACCGGCGAAGCTTTCGCCGATGCGCCCCTTCATATATTCGCACTTCTTGAGATCATCCACGGCACGCTCCGCCTCCATGGCAACGCGCTCCCTGCGGCTACAATGCTCCGCAACATCATGCAAAGAGCTGTTGAGCTTATTGACCTGCTTTTCATTGAGTTCCCCATGCAGCATCATTTTGATGATGCGGTGGCCCATCAAATCCGGATAGCGGCGTATGGGGGAGGTAAAGTGGCAATAGCGCTGTGCAGCTAATCCAAAGTGCCCGAGGCACAGTTCCGCATAGCGCGCCTTCTGCATGGCGCGCAGCACCACCTTGCTGACCACGTTCTCCTCAGGCGTTCCATGCGCAAGGTCCAGCACCTTCTGGAAGGCGCGGGGCTGCACATCCCGGATGTTGCGGATGCCATAGCCAAGCGTCTGTAAAAACGCGTTGAGCTCCGTCAACTTCTCTTTATCCGGCGCTTCATGCACGCGGTAGATAAAGGGCGCTTTGAGGTCGTACATGTGCTGGGCCACGGTCTCGTTGGCGAGCAGCATGCATTCTTCAATGATGCGGTTTGCGATGCCGCGCTCCGCTTTTTCAATGTTGACAGGCCTGCCCTTGGTATCAAGCCGGATGCTCGCTTCCGCAAGATCAAAGTCAATACTGCCGCGCTTGACCCTGCGCGCGTTCAAAATCCCGCAGAGCGTTTCAAGCTCCCGCAGCGTGGGCACAAGCTCCGCATACTTTTTCTGCTGTGCGGCGTCCCCCTGCAGCAGCTTTGTAATATCCTCATACACCAGGCGGTACTTGGAACGGATGACGGTTTCCGCCAAACGGTGCCTTAATACCTTGCCCGCGCCGTCGATTTCCATGAAGCAGGAAAGCGTGAGCCTGTCTACCTTGGGGTTGAGGGAGCAAATGCCGTTACTTAATTCCTCGGGCAGCATGGGGATGACGCGGTCCGTCAGATAGACGCTTGTGCCACGTTCATATGCGTCACGGTCAAGCGCGCTTCCTTCCTTCACATAATGGGAAACGTCCGCAATATGCACACCAAGGTAGAGGTTGCCGTTGCTTAACCGTTCCAGGCTGATGGCGTCGTCAAAGTCCTTTGCGTCGGCGCCGTCTATGGTAAAAATCAACTTGTCCGTGAGGTTTTCACGCGTAATAAATTCATCCGCCGCGACGTCCTTGCCGATAAGCCTCGCCTGCCGCGCGGCGTTTTTGCTGAACTTCTCCGGCAGCTGGAACTGACGGACGATGGAGAGCACATCCGTCCCCGCCTCGTCCTTGCCGCCAAGTATCTCGATGATGGCACCGAGCATCGGCCGCCTGCCATCCGGATATTCTAGAATCTCCGCAACCACCTTGTCCCCCGCCTGCGCCTTCATGGTGCGGTCCTTGGGGACAAACAGGTCCATGGAGACCCGCGTTTCATCGGGGATGATATATCCGCTCATGCGGCTGTCCTGTTCAAATGTGCCGACAATCTGCGTAAACGCGCGCTGCGCAACCAGTGCAACCTCCGCCTCCGGCGAACCGTTGCGGCTGAATTGCTCCGTATAGCGCACCCACACGGTGTCCCCATGCATGGCGCCGTGCATGGCGTCTGCAGGCACAAACGCGTCCTGTCCGCCGCCCTGCGGCACAAAGAAGCCAAACCCTCTGGAGTGCCCCTGCATTCTTCCAAGCGTGAGGCCCGTATGTTCCGGCAAAGCAAGCTTGCGCTTTCTTGTGAGCAGGATGCGGTTCTTTTCCAAAAGTTCGCGGATCGCCGCCTGCGCCGCATCCTTTTCGTCCTTAAATTGTTCAAGCAGCGCTTCCATGGAGAGGGGCTTTCCCGCCTCAGTCAGCGCCTGTATCATCTGTTCTTGCATACTTTTACTACTTTCTTTTATTACTGCGTTTTTCGCAAAGTCCATTCTTTGCGCCTTTTGCAGCCACACCGCTATTTTTATCGTACCCGCGAACGCGCCGCTTCAACCCCGGCAGCGCGCATTTCCCCGCACAAATGAAAAAACGCCACGCAATCTGCGTGCCGTTTTTCACATGTAACATCACTTTGCCGCGGAAATTATACCGACGGCAGTGCCACCATAATGATCGAAAGAACGCCCATTGCGATGGCGAGTATCTTCGTGAGCTTCTGAAGCTTTGCTTCCTTGGTTGCGGCCTTACCCTTTACGGAAAGGGAGGACGTATCCCCGCCGAATGCCGCGCCAAGACCAGAGGTCTTTGCCTGCTGCATCAGCACGACAGCAATAAGCACTACAGAAACAACTAGCAAAATGATGGTAATGATCAAACGAGGGATATCCATCAAAACATACCTCCATCCATGACTGCAAAATCCATTTTATCACGCCGGACAGGCCAACGCAAGCCTTTCTTCCGAATTTTTGTCTAGCCCTGTAGAACAAAAATACATGTCGGGCAGAGCAGAAGAAAAAAGGTGAAGATTTGCAAGGATCGGTTATATGTATTTTTCGCCTAAAACAATCTTTGGAGAATCTTTAAACAGCAGCACATTTGTGAATGATATAATAATAACATTCGTAGTGCACACGATGATTTTTAAAACACGCTTTTCATTGAGGAGGAACCATGAAGAAACCAGCGATACGGCTGATTGCTGCCGTAGCCATGCTTTGTATGCTCACAAGCTTTGTATTTGCATGCGCACCTGCTTCCCCGGCACAAGTGCCCGCCCCCACAGAATCGGCAGCCGCTACACCGGCCCCGGAAGCCTCTGCAGCCGGCTATACCCCAGGCGTATATACCGGTGAAGCACAGGGCCGCAACGGTATCCTGACGGTTGAAGTAACACTGAGCGAAACCGCCATTACCGCCGTAGCCGTCACCGGCCATAGCGAGACGCCCACGTTAAGCGACGCACCCATTGCACAGATTCCGCAGCAGATTGTGGATGGGCAGACGCTCAATATTGACTCCATTTCCGGAGCAACGCTGACAAGCGTTGCGGTGATCGAAGCAGTGAAGGATGCGTTTTCCAAAGCGGGGGTGGCTCCTCAAACCCTGCTTGCATCTGCGCAAACCACAAAAGCGGAGCTTTCCGATGTTGAAACGGATGTTGTCGTTGTTGGCGCAGGCGCGGCGGGCATGATTGCTTCCGTTGTCGTCGCCAAGGGCGGCAAGAATGTGATCCTCGTTGAAAAGCAGGGCATGCTTGGCGGAGGCGATACGATGCTTGCTTCCACAAGTATTCGTGGCGGCGGCAGCAAGGTGGTAGAATCACTTGGGGCTGAAAACGCCAGCGCGGAGGATTTCTACAACTACCTCATGGATCAGGCCAAGACAAAGAGCATTCCGGTAGATGAAAAAAACATAGAGGCCTATGCTTCCATCAGCGGCAAAATGATCGACTGGCTTATAGACATTGGCGTACCGTTCACTAAGTTTCAGGCCAACACATTCTCCCATATTACCGAGGACGGAAGCGCTCCGGGTACGCACATCGTTTCCGCACTTGGCAAACAGCTCGATGAATCCAATGTCGATTACCGGGTCAATACCACGGCAACCTCCATCCTGATGGAAAACGGCAAGGCTTCCGGCATTACCGTGGAAACACCTGACGGCAGCTATTCCATCAAGGCGGATGCCGTCGTCATCTGCACGGGCGGATATTCTGCGAACAAGGAGCTGCTTGCAAAATACAGCCCCACCTGGCTTGACCGTCCAACGACCGGCGCCAAGTCTCTTACAGGTGATGGCATATTAATGGCAGAAGCCGTTGGGGCCGATGTTTATAACATGGATGTTGTAAAAGCCAACTACCTGTGCCATGTGCTGCCCTCCGGAGACGGCGTTTCTCTGACCGCTATCACCCAATACTGTCTGCTGGTCAATCATGACGGCAACCGGTTTGTCAACGAAGGGCATTCTTCCATCAACTATAAATCCGAGCAAATGATGCAGCAGCCGAATCAGGAAGCTTACGCTATCTTTGACCAGAGCGTAATAGATGACCTCAAGCTGATGCGCGGCTATAACGATGCTGGATACTTTGTTTCCGCAAATTCTCTTGAAGAGCTGGCGGACAAAATCGACGTAAACAAAGAAAACTTTGTAAGCGCCGTCAGCACCTTCCAAAAGGATGCTGCGGCCGGCACGGATACCGCTTTTGAACGCCCGATTTCCGACACGCTCGAAGGCCCCACATATTATGCGGCGCTTGTAACGCCCTCTATGCAAAGCACATACGGCGGTATCCGCGTGGATGAAAGCTGCCGTGCGCTCAACAAGGAAAAAGCGCCCATCCCCGGCCTGTATGCCGCAGGGGCTACCTCTGGGCATGATGCCTTTGCCAACGAGGTCGGCGCTGCGCTCATTATTGCAGTCTCCTTCGGCCAAATCGCAGGAGAGACGGTATTGGCGGATCTCTCTGCCTGAGGATACGGTCTACCTCATGCCGCCTTTAAAGGGCTGCCGCGGATGCGGCAGCCCTTGGCTGTCAACAAAGGGGTTCGTTGAGGACTCTGCCTGACGGCCCCACAGCTTGCAA
Organism: Bacillota bacterium; assembly: GCA_023461495.1. Lineage (GTDB taxonomy): Bacteria > Bacillota > Clostridia > Christensenellales > CAG-138 > JAEYLA01. Next base: position 4,643 of record JAEYLA010000280.1, read on the forward strand.
GGGAACGCCAAGCAGCAGCTTGCTAGCAATGCCGCATGACCTTGAACTGCGTATAAGCCCCTGGAAAGAGGTTTGTCGATACTCTGAGGGCTGTCGATAACCCTTTTTACAGTCTGCGGCAACCCGACTTTTTATAAAAGAAGTACAGCCCATGTACAGATTTCCGGGCGACGCTGTCTCCCGGATTTCCTTTACGTTTGCCCAATATCCTCAAGCGGAAGCTCAATTACAAATTGAGTGCCGCTTTGTTCGTTGCTTGTTACCGCAATCGTTCCCTTGTGCGCCTTTACGACTTCCTGCACAATGGCAAGCCCCAGCCCGCTGCCTCTGCCACCGTTGCGCCTCTCAAACAATGAGGTCAGCTTTTCACGGGGCAGAACCGCATCATTGTGCATGCAAAAAAGCGCACGGTTTCCTTCGGTGCGCAGCGTGACGCGGATGCTGCCGTTTGGGGCGGTATACTTTACAGCATTTGAGAAGAGGTTCTCAAGCAACGTTCGCAAATGAAAGCTGTCCCCTGTCACGGCAACGCCGTGCTGCAAGTTCAGTTCAATATGCAGCCCCTTCTGCTCTGCCTCCACTGTATATGCACCGGCCACAGCCGCACACAGTTCCTCCAGACGTACGCGGAACTGGTCCAGTGTCACCGTTCCATCCTCCAGCTTGGCAAGCATAAACAGTTCCCCAATCAGATGGGACAGGTATTTGAGCCGATTCTGGATGGTTGCAAGCAGCAGTTTCTCTTTCTCTGTAGTGGCCTCCAGCATATCCGCCGCGCCCAGCGCATGGAATACGGGGCTTCTCAGATCATGAAAGATATTGACCATCAGCCGGCTTCTATCCTGCTGTTGGGCAAGGATGCGTGCGTTGGCCTCTGCCAATTCGCAGGTACGCTGGACAATCTTTTCATCCAGCGTCTGATTGAACCGTGCAAGCTCGGCCACCAGCGCATCGGCCTCATGAAACTTCTGCGCAAACAGGATATTGATTTTTATCAGGCATGCCATTGTAAACAGCGCACTCGAAAATTGCGGAATATAATAGTACAGCATGGGTTCAAAAGGCGCAACGACGCCTTCGGATACTCCCCATTCAAAATACCGCAGTCCTTCGCGCAAAGCCGTACCAGCCAACAGGACATAGGCACCGGGCAGACCTTTTTTTGCGCCTATGATGACCGCCACCGCCGCCGGAATTGCAAGCGAGTACGCCAATACGTCATAAAGCAGTTCCCAGCGAAGCATATAGAGCAGGAAAAAAAACAACGTTAAGGCTGCCATCCCCGGCGCCTTTAAGAAAAACCCCAGCTTGCCGCCATTGCCAAAGCCGCTCAGCTTGAAGCACAGGGCACAGGAGAACACAATGCGAAAATAACGGATGGGCTGCGTAATCTGCCGCATCGGCCAGGCGATGTATACCGAACTTGAAAGGGCAGAAACAAAGGCGGTTACCGAGAGAATCAGCAGCAACAGCAGATATTTCTCCGTTTTCTTGCGCAGGTACAGCGAAAGGCTATAAAATATAATTGTAATATAAAAGCCAAGCACCAGCATCGCAATGCCATAGCATAAGCGCATGGCACGGGAGGTGTTCTCCAGCGTGCCTAAGAGAAACATTGCCTTGTTTTCACTTTTTGTATGCGCAATAAGGATCTGCTGGGTACCGGGGCCTGTTTCAAGAGGAATTTGATGGGTCCTGTCATATCCGCAAGCCGCATCATAGGCGTAAACAGCCCGCCCGTTTATGCGCATGGTAAATGATCCGATCTCCGCAATGACAAGGGAGAGCGGCGGGGTATCCGCACCCAAAACCAACGTTATGCCGGTACCCGCCTGCGATGTTTCAAGCCCTGTGAGGATATAGCTTGTGTCTTTCATATCGGCAGGAACCAACCCTCCCGCAAATTTGGGCGAAACCAGCCCACAGCCTGTTGCGGCAAGAAACACCATGCAGAACAGCAACACAAATATCACGGCAGGAGCTGCATACTTTTGCATATCACCTCCGGAACGCAAAAGCGTTCCAGCAAGAAGTATAGCATAGAATGGAGCAAAGATGATCAATGTCTTGTTGGTGGAAGATGATCCCGCAATCGCGGATGTGATCGGGTTTTATCTTTCCAAGAACCAGTCGTACCAGGTGGTACGGGCCGATACCCTCAAGGACGCCTTGGCGGCGCTGCCGGGCACGGATTTGATCCTTCTTGATATTATGCTTCCCGAAACCAACGGCATCGACCTGTGCGCGCACTTTCGAAAGCAGACAAACTGTCCGATTCTGTTTATCAGCTGCCTGGACGATGAAGAGACCATTGTCCGTGCGCTCCAGTTGGGCGGGGATGATTATCTTGTAAAGCCCTTTTCGTGCAGCGTACTGCTCGCCCATATTGAGGCCAACCTCCGCCGCTTTCACATCAGTCGCACACAGTTGCCCCACCAGCTCCGCTGCGGCGATATTGAGCTTGACACAAGCGCACATACCGCAAAAAAATGCGGTATGGCACTTGAGCTTTCCCCTACCGAGCATCAGATATTGCACCATATGATGGAAAATAGGGGCGCAATCATTGAACCGGAAGCACTTTACCAGTCCATTTGGCATAAGCCCAGTTTGGGGGATCTGCGCACCATTTCCGTACATATCAGCAATCTTCGGCATAAGCTTGGAGATGACCCGGCAGACCCCAAATACATCAAAACCGTACGCGGCCTCGGATACCGGATGGATGAACCCTGACAAAAAAAGCCCGGGCGAGCCCGGGCTTCAGGCCATCGACAAAGTCCTGCGGACTTTATCGATGGGTCTTCTGCGGGTTAAAATGCCGCTAATGGCGGCATTTTTTTCCCCGATTTGACGCACATGTCGTCAAATCGGATTGAAAGTGGGGGAT
>JAEYLA010000281.1 GCA_023461495.1 Bacillota bacterium
AGATCATCCGGCGCGGCTCCGGCCTGTTTATCAACGACCTTGGTTCAACAAACAAGACCTATGTCAATGGGGTTATGATCGTGGGCTATCATAAACTGGAGCAGGACGATGTGATGAATATCGGCTCTATGGAGCTGCGCATCAGCTGGGATACGAACAGCAGCTTGTGATAGGATGCGAAGGAGAAAGTAACGCAAACGCTTGGCCATAGAAGATACAAAAGAGGCTTGACGGTTATCGGCAAGCCTCTTTGCTGTATCATCTGTTTGATTGCGCAGTAGCGGCAAAACAAGCCCCAAAGTCCATCAGAAAGCCCTGTTACAGCCCGTTCGCCTCCAGATTGTGCCTGTAAGCCTTAAGCTCCCGAAACATCTCTTGCTTGAGCGGGTTGCGCTTGTATTTGACGATGCAATAGAACTCATAGGCAAACACCGCGGCGTTTACAACCAGTGCGAGCGCGCTCAACGCCGTCCAGGCGGCGGGGTTGTAAGTGGCGGTAATGCCAAAGGCAGGCATGGCCTGATAGTCCACCGCCAGCGAGAACATGCCGAACAGCGCAAGCGTCTGTGCGCGGTGCTGCAGCCAAACGCCCTTTTTAATGAACAGCTCCGCCACCGTACACGCGATCAAAAGCGCCATGCCCGCGTACATGGAGCGGGTGGAGAGGCAGTTGTAGCAGTAGGCCGCGTTCCAAAGATCGTAGGCGATGATCCAGAACCAAAGCTGGTCGGGCCATACCATGTCGCGCGTCTTGGTGTTTGCTACGCGGATGCCCATCCAGCCTGTGAGGGTAAGCAGCAAAAATACGCCCGCGAGCGCGTTGAGGATGTTCCACGGCCCGCCAAGCAAGGTGAGGCCCGCCTCATCCACTGCCATGGTCTTAAATGTCATAAATACCTCGATGTCGCGGAAGATGGCCTCCGCGATGTTGAGGGCGAGTATGGCCAGCGGGAAGAAGAAGGCAAATTTTTTATTGCCGAGCTTCGTATAGCGTATGAGCATGAAGCCCAGCACGCCCGCGAGCGCCGAGAAGGTTTTGATCACGCCGAACCAGGTCTTGCTTGACGGGCTGCTTACAACGTTCATGGCGATGAGTACCACGAGGATCACGGGGAATACGCAGTACGCCGCGATGGCCGCCCATTTCGAGCGCCGCGTGACCTCGTTTAAAAGCACCAGCGCCGCCACCAGTACAACAAACGCCAAAAGCGTTGTGACGGAATATCCCTGAAAGAAAAATCCCATTGCAGTTCTCCTTTTCCCGCTTAGAGCATAATCTCAACATCGCTTATGGGGTAGGCCTTGCAGGAGTGGACATAGCCGAATTTTTCATCCGCCATGCGCAGCAGCATACCCTTTGCCAAGTACACCCGGCCCGCAACCAGCTTTACGCGGCACAGGCTGCATTCGCCGCTGCGGCAGCATACGTTAATGCGTACGCCCGCGCGTTCAAGCGCGGTGAGCAGCGATTCGTTTGCCCGCGCGTCTATTGTGCGCCCCGCAACGGTCAGCTTGAAGACCTCCTGCCCGCTCAGCTCCCTGGGCCAGCCGTCCTCCTGCTCGATATCCCGCCGCGCGCCGAACAGCTCGCGGCGTATACGCTTTTCTGGGATGGAAAGGCTTAAAAGCTCTTTCTTGCAGAAATCGTTCATCACCTGCGGGCCGCATACATAGTAGGTGGCCTGGGTCAAGTCGGGCACCAGCCTTGTAATGAGCTTTGCGTCAATAAAGCCTGTTTCGCCCGCCCAGCAGTCCGTTGTGTCCGAGACGACGAGGTGGTACGTAAAATTGGGGAAGCGTGCGGCATAGTCCATCAACTCCTGATGGAACAGCGCGGACTCCGCGCAGCGGCAGCCGTAAAGCAGCGTCACGAGGCGGTCGAGGTGTGCGTCCAGGATTTCCCGGAGCATGCTCATAAAAGGAGTGATACCGCTGCCGCCGGCGAGGAACACGGAATGCTTTTTGTGGAACACGGGCTGGTAGCGGAATACGCCAGCAGGACCGTTTGCCTCAAAGGTATCGCCCACGGCTACATGGTCCAACAGATAGTCCGAAACAAAGCCGTTTTGCGCGCGCGCAACGGTGATTTCATAATAGGCGCGCTGGCGGGGGGAGGAGCTGATGCTGTAGGGGCGGCTTGTACGCACGCCGCCGATTTCGGTAAAGAGGTTGATGTATTGCCCCGCTTCAAAGGGAGGCAGGTAGCCGCTCTTTGCACTCAGGCGGAAGGTTTTTGCGCGCTTGCCGGTATCTTCAATGGCGCTGACCACAAGGGAGAGCGTCTCGGGATGCAGCTGTGCGATGCGGGACGCGAGCTCTTTGCCAAGCGGCAGCTTATCGGGAGCAATTTTCCGCGCGACGCGGATATCCTCCAAAACCTCCTCACCGTGTATGAGCGTGCCGAGCAACGTTTCCTTCAATGTCTTTGCCATATCCTCACACCTCCTGGGCAACGCGGGTTGCCACCTTGTCTGCAAACAGGTAGTTCGGGCCAAAGCCGCAGGCGTTCACCCAGCCGCTTGCAAACTCCAGATTTTCAAGCTTGCTTTCGGCGGGGAAGAAGAATACCGAAGACATGATATCCTGCTCAAAGCCGTAAATGGCTCCGCCCGGATGGTTGAGGTAGCGCATATGCGTGAGCGGGGTAGCGACCTCCATCTCCTCGATATGGTCGGTAAACCCGGGGTACATCTTTTCAAGCCGCGCCACGATGCGCCTGCCCGCCTCATACTTCATCACGTAATACTGCTCGGGCGTGAGCTTTTCCCATTCGGCGGCATATTTGAGCGTGCCCGCGGTGATGATGCTCGTACCCGGCGGCGAAATGCTCGGGTCGTCCACCGTATAGCAGGTGGCCACCAGCGGGTCGTTTTCGGGAAGCAAGCGGTAGGCGTCCTGAAAATCCTCGTTGGCGTTCATGCTCTCGTAATTGAGTGTGAAGGAGGTGGTAAACCCAAGCTCCTCGGGCGTGCAGTCAAGCCCAATGAAGCAGGTGAGCGCGGAAATCCCCACCGTGTAGGGCTTGAGGTATTCGCGTGCACGCTCGGGGATGTCCTCCTTTTTGAGCAGCGCACCGTAGGTACTAAGCGGAGAAATGTTGGAGATGATCTTTTTTGCCCGGTATTCGATGCCGTTTTCGTCCACAACACCCACGGCCCTGCCGTTTTCCACTATGATGCGTTCCACCGCGCAGTTGAGCCGCACAAGCCCGCCCATACGGCCAATGGCTTCCATGAGCGCCTGGTTCATCACCATTGAAGTACCCTTGAGATAGAAGGGTTTATCCTCCATATAAATGTTGGTACACTTGGCGAGGATGGCCCACGGGAACCGCGCGGGCGGCATGCCCATGAAGCACCAGTACGCGCTTAGCGCTAGCTGCAGCTTGGGGGATTTGAAGAATTCGTCGAGCACTTCCTGCGTGCTCTTGAGGGCATATTTCGCTAAATTAGGGTAGAGCTTGGGGAAGCCGACCTTCATCACGGCCTTTTTGAGCGCGCCCGGTTCATTCGTGCTGGCAGCACTCTTTTCCGCAAATGCGGCGGACTCGGCGCAGAAAGTATATACGGCCTCAAAATAGCCTAGAATTGCCTCTTTCTCTTCGGGGAACAGTTCGATCAGGTGCGCCTCGCACTTCCTGCGGTCGGCAGGCAGGCAGACGCCCGTGCCGTCTGGAAAGTTCACGCGGAACAGCTCCTTGATTTCCACCCACTCTATCTGGTCCTCGATGCCGTAGCGCCTGAACTGCTCGCGCAGGGGGCCGGGCTTTTCCACGGTGCCCATGCTGCTCAATTGATGCAGCGCCACCTCGAACTCGAAGCGTCCGCGGCGGAAGCTTGTGCCGCAGCCGCCGGGGATGTTGTGCTTTTC
>JAEYLA010000282.1 GCA_023461495.1 Bacillota bacterium
CCCTCTGTCAACTCCCTTTTTTGAAGTTTTTTGCAGGATCATTTTTAGGGTACGTAAGCCTGCATTTTCCAAAGCCTTCGGGAGGTATGTCCGGCAAAACTGCTTGCAGCCTATCTCCTGTTGCCCAGCTTTGCATCACATTATTATCACATAAATAAAGATGCGCTTTATAAGAGTACTACGCCACGCATGAGCGTCCTCGTTGCATAAACAAACTCTATATAATAGGAAAAGCGGCTTGCGCCGCTTTTCCGTGGGGGGATAAAGGGGGAACACGATTCCTCTTGCGAGGCTTACTGGAGCAGCTGGAGCACGCCCTGCGGCGCGGAGTTGGCCTGCGCCAACATGGCGGTGGCAGCCTGCACGAGAATGTTGTTCTTGGTGTAGTTGGTCATTTCCTTCGCCATGTCGAGGTCGCGGATGCGGCTCTCCGCAGCGGAGAGATTCTCAGACGTGGTGTCCAGATTGTTGATCTTGTGCTGGAGACGGTTCTGATAAGCACCCAGAGCCGAACGCTGCGTGGAAACCTTATTGATTGCATTGTTTACAGTGGTAATAGCAGAAGCAGCATCAGTCTGGGTATCAAGTTTCACTGTGCTATCAAGGTCAAGCGCATCGGCGTCCATCTTGCCAATAGCAATTGCCATCGTATCACCCTGATTTGCACCCGTCTGGATAATGCTGTCCGTCTTGGTCGCTGTGATTGCAAGATCGTTGTCCCCCAGAGTTGTGCCTGCAGCGAATCCGGTTCCGTGATATACAGTTACTGAACCTACAACACTGGTAACACTGTTAACAGTATCGGAAATGGTGTAAGTAGTCTGACCAGCAACAGAAGTATCCTGAGCAACAGTCCCCGCAGTTAATCCAGAGCCAGCAACCGAAGTTGCTGCTCCAGATGCAAAAGTAATAGTATACGTTCCTGCATCTTTTAAACCGTCAACGGAAATCTTCTTTACGCCATCATTATGCTCCTGAATATCAGAGCTAGCAGCAACCGCATGCGCAGTAGCTCCAAACGAACCATCCAGCAGCTTCTTTCCGTTAAAAGCAGTCTTGTTTGCGATGTCATTGATTTCCGCCTTGAGCGCCTGGAACTCTTCGTTCAGAGCATCGCGGTCAACAACATCACTGTCGTTCGTATCAGAAGCTGACTGGGTTGCAAGCTCACGCATACGCTGGAGGATGGAGTGGGTCTCGTTGAGCGCGCCTTCAGCGGTCTGCACGAGGGAGATCGCATCCTGGCTGTTCTTAGAGGCCATGTTCAGGCCACGGATCTGCGCGCGCATTTTCTCAGAAATAGCCAAGCCCGCAGCATCGTCGCCCGCGCGATTGATGCGATAGCCGGAAGACAGCTTCTCAGTGGAGTTCGCAGAGTTCGCGGTGTTGATGGAATACTGACGGTAGGTGTTCATGGACATCAGGTTGTTGTTAATACGCATTAGGGGTTCCTCCTTGATTTTTATCGGCATCCATGCCTTTTTTGACGGCCAAGCGGGCCTTTTTGCCACCGGCGCCTGGTATGCATCCGGGCCTTCCTGAGCATCTGCTATAATAATCGGCTCTTTCCTTTTGGACTTTAGCGTCCCAATCAAAATTTTTCGCGTTTTTTTACCGCATCCTGTCAGAATTAGGTATCATTCGGCAAAAAAGTATTGAATCTGCCTCTTTTGCCGTATACAATACATATGTGGAATTGTGTAGTATTGTGGCATTATATACAGTATCTTGTGTTCTCTGGCCTCTTCTCTGCCGCAGTGGGAAACGGCGGGGAAAAGAATAACGATATGATAGGTGAACGCAATTGGATTTTTTAAAAAACACATTTGGCAAGATTGCCGACTATTTTAAGGGCCTTGAGAAAGGGCAGAAGACCCGGCTTCTTGTTTTCAGTATTTTAGCGGTGGCAATCATTGTTGCCGCTTCTGTATTGCTGAACCAAAAATCGTATACGGTGCTGTACACCGGTATGGAAACGCAGGATGCGGGCGAGGTGCTCGCACTACTACAGGAAATGAAGGTGGATTCAAAAGCGCAGGGTACAGACACCATATTGGTAGAAACCAACCAAGCAGATAGCGTGAGGATGCAGCTTGCAGCCGAAGGATACCCGAAGAGCGGTCAGAATTTCGATATTTTTTCCAAATCCTCCGGGCTTGGCGCTACGGATATGGAAAAGCGCGTCTACTATCAGTTCCAGCTACAGGAAAATCTGGGACAGGTCATTAAAAAGATGGGAAAGATTGAGGATGCAATCGTCAACCTTTCCCTCGCGCAGGAAAGCGCCTATGTGCTCTCCAATGATGAAAAACCCGCTTCCGCTTCCGTATTATTAAAGCTGAAAGACAAAGAAACGCTGACCTCCGCGGAAGCCCGCACGATTGCCGAATTGGTCTCCAAAAGCGTTTCCGGCCTTAGCGTAGAGGACGTCCGCATTGTTGATGCCAATATGACCCTCTATAGGACGGATGAAGATCCCGCAGCCCCCGCGCCTACGCCGGATGTCTTCCAGGACGTCGGCACGCAGATTGCCCTGCAGCAGTCCGTACAGGACAGCCTGCAGAAGCAGGTGATTGAGCTGCTCTCCCCCGTGTTTGGCGAAGGCAGGGTCAGCGCGCAGGTCAGCGTCACGATGAACTTTGATAAGCAGTCCTCCGAAAGCGTTGTGTTCGCGCCGCCTGTCGCCGATATGCAGGAAGGCCTTGCTGTCAGCATGCAGGAGCTTGCGGAAACCATCAAGGGCGACGCTGCGGCCCAGGGACCAACGGGCACCGACTCTAACGGAGGCACCAATACCACAACCACCTATCCCGAAGTTGAGGTGGATGGCGATTCCATCTACAGCAAGGTCAGCAAGGAAACAAACCTTGAACTGAATGAAACGCGTACGCAGATTGACAATGCGCGCGGCATCATTACCGGCCTTTCCGTTGGCATTGTGATCGATAACTCCGGTATGGAGGACGACTATACCGAAAGTGTACAGGAGCTTGTGGCAAGCGCCATCGGCGTGACGCCGGAATATGTATCGGTTGCTATGATTCCGTTCTTCAGCCTGCAGCAGAGCGAAACCTCCCAGCAGAGCGCCGAAGAAGCGTTTAACAACCAAAAAGAGCTGATTGACCAGGCCAACGCCGCCGCCACGAGGAACACGCTCATCATTGCGGGGGCCATTGTCATTGTCGTGCTCCTCCTGTTGATCGCCGTGCTTTCGCTGCGCAAAAAACCCGCTCCTATTTATACGGTTGCGGAAGCTGCGGAACCCGGCGCCTATATGGACCTGGAGGCCGGAGAAGCGGATATGCTGCCAGAGGAATACGAAGCGCTTGAAGAGCCGGAGTACGAAGAAGAGCCGGTGCCTGAGATCGAGGAAAAGCAGGATACCACGCTCAACTCTTTGGAGAAATATATCGATAAGAGTCCCGAGGCCGTTGTTCAGCTTCTGCGCAATTGGCTCAGCGACGATGCAAAATAAGCGTATGTTCGTGATTTCTGAACGGAGGATGCTATGGCAGCCCAAGGTTTAAGTTCAAAAGAAAAGGCCGCGGTGTTAATGATCTCCTTAGGAAAAACCCATGCGGCGAAATTATATCCCTTCTTTTCGGAAGAGGAAGTGGAACAGCTCACTTTGGCCATTACCGGCGTTCGCCGCATCGATCCCGAGGTCAAGGATTCGGTTGTGAGCGAATTCTACGAAATTTGCATGGCGCAGAAATTTATTTCCGAGGGCGGCATCGATTACGCCAAGGAAGTATTGGATCAGGCCTTTGGGGAAACCCGCGCAAACGAGCTGATTTCCCGCCTGTCCTCGGCCCTCCGCGTCCGCCCTTTTGATTTTGTGCGGCGTGCCGACAGCTCCCAGATTTATAACTTCCTACAGGATGAGCACCCGCAGACGATCGCACTGATCCTTTCTTATCTGGAGCCCAAGCAGGCCGCCCCCGTACTCGCCTCCCTGCCCTTTGAAAAGCAGGCGAATGTAATCATGCGCATTGCGAGCATGGGCGCGTCCTCGCATGAATATGTAAAGGATACCGAGCGCGTATTGGAGCACCGTCTTTCCACCCTGATGTTTGGCAACCAGACCGTGGCGGGTGGTATCGACAGCCTGGTCAACATCATCAACAGCGTTGACCGCGGGACGGAGAAGCGCCTGCTTGCCGCCCTGGAGCAGACGGATCCCGAGCTTGCCGAGGACATCAAGAACCGCATGTTTGTGTTCGAGGACATTACAAAGCTTACGGATCAGGCCATACAGCGTATCCTGCGCGAGGTGGACAACCGCGACTTGGCTGTTGCGCTCAAGACTGCCGGCAAGGAGGTTACAAAGGCAATCTTCGACAATACCTCCAAGCGCCTGCAGGACATGATCAAGGAGGATATCGAATACATGGGGCCGGTGCGTGTGCGCGACGTGGAAGAAGCGCAGCAAAAGATTGTCAATATCATCCGCAAGCTGGATGATGCCGGCGAGATATTCATTTCCCGCAGCAAGGAGGATGAGATGATTGTTTAAAATCGACAAATCATCGGTTGAATTTCTTGATGCAAACCGTTTCCTTACCGTTGTTTCCCCTGCTTCGCAGGAAGAAACAGATTCGGCCCCGAAAAATTCGGCATCGCCCGACGGTGATGCTTCCACAGTCCGGCAGCAAGCGTCCGCGCCTCTCCGTTTGGAGAAGCCGGATGCTTCCTTTCAAGATCGCACAGAGCATGCATCCGGCCCCGATAATGCGATAATAATGATGGAAGAAAGCCCTGAACAATTCCTCATCAGTGCAGCCAAGGCCGCCGAAGGAATTCTTTCTGATGCCGCAGCGCAGGCCGCGAAGCTTCTAGAAGACGCAAAATATGACTCCTTTTGTATCAACGCCGAGGCCGCAAAAAATGCCGAGCAGATTCGCATTGAGGCCTGGCAGAAAGGGTACAGCGAAGGGCTTGCCTGTGCAAATGAGCAGGCCGAGCAGCACAGGCGCGACTTTGAGGCGCTCGTGGGGAGCATCCTTTCCCAGACGGACCAATTTACAAAAAGCGTGAACGCGGCATTTGAAGAGAACGTGCTGCGGCTTTCTTTTGCGATTGCAAAAAAAATAATTAATATTGAGCTCAAAAACAACGATATTGTATTTGAGCAATTGATCAAGCGCACGTTGCAGCTTCATCATGAGGAAAGTAGGTTTTTCCTGCGCGTAAGCCCTTCCGCCTATGAACGGTATTTTCAAAACGGCTCGGATTGGCTCAAATCCTCCATGGAAACTGCTCCTTTTAAAGTGATAGCTGATACAACCCTTCCGGAATACGGCATCCTGATGGAAACGGAAGACGGCTCCTTTAAAACCGGGCCGGATGTCCAGCTTGAAATTCTGAAAGAGGCGCTTGGCGTCAAAGGTTCTGCCGATGAAGCCGTTCTTTGACATCCATAAATATGAAACAATCATCAGCGAAACCGACACTGTCGAACGCGTAGGCAAAGTGACGCAGGTTGTCGGTTTGGCGGTGGAATGTGTAGGCCTTCAGGCACACATGAACGACATCTGCCGAATCTATACCGGACGCGGCCAGGAATATATCTTGGCCGATGTTGTGGGATTTAAGGAAAACAAAGTGCTGTTGATGCCGCTTGGCGAGCTTTCCGGCATTGGCGCGAACAACCGGGTCGTCTGTACCGGCGATACCCTCCGGGTGCCGGTGGGCGAACAATACCTGGGCCGCGTGCTCGACCCGTTTGGGCAGCCGATGGACGGTCTGGGCGAAATCAAACCCGGCGGTTATTACAGCGTTGAAAACGCGCCGCCCAACCCGCTTTCCCGCAAGCCGATTTGTGAGGTTCTTCCCTTGGGCATTAAGGCCATCGACTCTATGCTGACCATCGGCCGCGGGCAAAGGGTCGGCATTTTTGCAGGGAGCGGCGTGGGAAAAAG
>JAEYLA010000283.1 GCA_023461495.1 Bacillota bacterium
TGCGCAAGCTGGCTTAACGTATCCATGTTGAACGGAGAGACCCATACAAACGAACTGACGCCGATCTTTCTCATTGCCGTTCCCCTTCCGTGACATTGTGTTTTGTACTTGCCCTGACTTTGAGTTCCGAGGGAAGCATCACTTCGCGCTGCTGCGCGCCTTCCCCGCGTAAAAGATCATATAACAGTTCCGCCGCGCATTCCCCCAGTTGATAGCAGGGCTGCGCCATTGTCGTGATATAGGGGCGGAACATGGTAGCGTGTTCCACATCGTCAAAGCCCAGTATAGACACCTCCTCCGGCACGCGGAGGCCGATCGTCTGCGCGCCGTTGATCGCGCCCAGGGCCAGCATATCGGAAATACAAAAGATTGCGGTGGGCTTTTGCTCCATTGCAAGCAACCCCTGCGCCGCGATCACACCGCTTTGGAAGCTGTAATCAAAGCTGCCGTAGCGCACGTACTCTTCCCGTATGGGAAGCCCCGCTTCCTGCAGGGCATCGTAATACCCCTTTAAGCGCATGCGGGTGCTTGGGTATCCGTTGACGCTGCTGACGGTGGCAATCCGGGTATGGCCGGTCTTAATAAGGTGCTCCACAGCCTGCCTTGCGGCCTTGTAGTTATCCACAGATACATGGGCAACCTTTGTGCCCGGCTCATATTCGCAGCATTGTACGATCGGATACTGCCTGGCGTATTTTTCAAGCTCCTTGGCGGCCATCATAGATGCAAGCAAAATTGCGCCGTCCGCACGCCGCTTGGGGAGCATGCTTAAAAATTCGAGTTCCTGCGCGCCTTCCCCGCCTGTAGTGCAGATCATAACGCTGTAGCCCAACCTTCGCGCAGCGGCGCCGATGCCGGTGAGGATATTTGCGTAATAAGGGTTTGTAATGTTGGGCGCGAGGATCAGGATGACGCGGCTTTCGTTCTTTCTGAAATTGCGCGCCAGAATATTCGGCTCGTAAGAAAGCTTTTCAATCGCAGCTTCTACCCGTTGTGTCGTTTCCGGCATCACTCTTGAATTGTTGTTGAGCACCCGGGAGACCGTTGCCACGGATACCCTGGCTTCCCGCGCAACGTCCGCAATTGTTACCATGACACACCTCATCGAAGCCTTTTTACAAACGGTGAAAAATACGCAATATGCGTCGATCAATCTGGGACTGGCATTTGTACTTTTGATAGAGAAATATCGGTTTGTAATCGATTACATCATAATTCTAACAGCAGATTAATAAACCTTGTATATCGGTATCATAGCAGTATCCTAACGTGTTGTCAAGCAATATTACATGATATAATAGAAAACGCTAGTAAACGATAAAAAAGAATTGCCTCGAATTCTTAATAGGCTGCTTTGGCGGGCATCCCGTCGCGCCAAAGCAGCCAAGCCATACTTATAGCACGTTTGCCTCCCAGCCGAACACCTTCGCAAGCTGCAGCAACGCAGGCGTTACATCGCCCGTAATGATCAGGGAATGGTGGGAACAGAGCGCATCCATCACCTTATGGCCGTCATTATAACGGATCAGCGCGCCATTGCGGCAATCGGACCCGGGGTACTGCACGTAGTCCTCAATTTCCGCCTTGATGATGGAAAGCTTTTGAAAGCCCGGATATATTTTTGCAAGCGTCACCGGCCCTACGGGGAAGCGGCCGTCGAGAACGATCGCATCGTCATTTACAATTTCAAGAACCTTTGGCCGCATGGTCCATTCCGTACAGAACTGGCGCGGAACAAGCCCAAAGTAACCGCAGTGTACGCCAAGCGCATGATTGTCGGGGTCTGCGATATCCGGGAACTTGTCAATCTTTTCATGCGCAAGCGCCGCCATGCCAACGAGGAACGGATAGAGGTTGGTCATCATGATGGGCTGCTCCATGGAGCGGTATAAAATATAAGTAGAAAGCAGCGTAAGCGTATCGCCCTCGCATGCCCAGATGATATTGTCCCGCTCAAAGAGCAGGTTCCACGCAAGACATGGCGTGGTATCGCAATGGAAGGATTCATTGAGGCAGTTGGAGCCTACGCCCGCAACATCGCCGATCTCTTCAATGACTTCCTTGACGGCCATATAGACCTTGACGGCCTTGTAATAATTCTTTTCGCACACGCCTTCCTGATGTACATCCCAATCCGCGCATACCTTCGCGGCTTCTTCATCGGAAATGGCGCGCGCCCTGTCATTGAGCGCTTTCCAGCTGCGGTAAATGAGCTTGAGGCCGAACACGTCCTGCATGGTATCCGTGCTCTCCTGCTCCCACCAGTAGAAGCGCTTGAAAATGTTCGCCTGCATGCCTTCGCCCGGCGTATCCTGGAACATCAGGAACTTTGCGCCCTTGAGGCTGTGCTTGACGGCAATGGCGCGCAATATGGTCTTTGCAAGCTCCACCGTATAGGGCGAGAATACGTTACATCCGATATCCCGAAGATAGGTGACGATCTCCCAATCCCACATCTCCACGGTGCCAAAACGCGAGGTCAGCACCACGATGGGCAGCTTGATCTTCTGAAAGACATCGTTGTGACGGAATGCCGCAAAAATCAGCTGCGGGAACAAAACTGCATCCGCCTCCGGAAGCGTTTCCCCCAAACATACCTCGGGGAGAAATTCCGCCACATCCCCATAAAACTCGCGCAGCCGCTCCATCTGCTGTTGAAATTCGCTGCGTTCTCTTTCATTTGCTTCTGAAAAATAAACAGGGACCAACCGTGCTTTCATGTCATTTCCTCCCTAAGAACTATAGATATGATCCGGTAGAATGCTTAAATATTGACCGTGCGCCGTTATATGCGCCGCACAAGGATCGCTTACCCCTAAGGTGTTGCGGCAAACGCGGCAATCTGTTATTGCCATTCTCGTTTCCGCATCAATATAATAACATATACCATAAAACGAAAGCAATCACTAATCATAATTTTTCATATAAAAGCAATGCAGCCTTCCGGCAGCCGGTCCTTTCGACAAAACGGACAGCTATATGCAGGTACAAACTAATGTTTCATGCCAACTCTATTGAAAACATTCGATATTTTGATTAATATAAATGCATCCTGACCACAAATGTTCAGAATTATAGACGGGGAGCATATGAAGGAAGCTACAGAATATTTCAAAAGCCGGCGCTATCCGGGCCGCGGCATCCTGTTCGGGGTTTCATCCGACGGTAGTTCTGGCATCGCCGCCTACTTTATTATGGGCCGCAGCGAGAACAGCCGCAACCGCATCTTTGCGCAAACGGAGGAAGGCGTCGTGATCCGTCCATATGATGCGGCGCTTGTACGCGATCCTTCCTTAATCCTTTATGCGCCCGTCCGCCGCTGCGGGGATGCGCTGATCGTCGCCAACGGCGATCAGACCGATACCATCTATGACTATCTTGTAAACGGCGGCAGCTTCCGTTCGGCGCTCCTCACCCGCTGCTATGAGCCTGACGCACCGCATTTTACACCGCGCATCAGCGGCATCTTTTACCTGCCGGGCGGGACTCCGCTTTATACACTTTCCATATTGCGCAAAAAAGCGAATTCCATGGACTGCGCGCACGATTTTTACGAGTACCCCGCACCTGCGCCAGGATGCGTGCACCTGATTCATACGTATGAAGAAAACGCCGGTCCTCTTGTCTCCTTTTTGGGAGAACCCATAGAGGCTGCTCTGCCCGAAGGGACGATCGATATGGTCGCGCAGTCCCTGTGGGACAGCCTTGACGTGGAAAACCGTATTTCGCTGTATGTCAGCTTCTTCCCCCTCTCCGGCGGTACCCCCACTGCAACAATCTATAACAGGCATCAGGAGTAATACCAATGGAACTTCCCTTAAAGTACGGCTGCAACCCTAACCAGAAGCCTGCAAGCGTCTGTATCCCGGACGGAGAATTGCCCATCCGGGTATTGAACGGCAGCCCCGGCTACATCAATCTGCTTGATGCGCTCAACGGCTGGCAACTTGTTCAAGAGCTTCGCACAGCGCTTCATACCCCCGCCGCAGCCTCTTTTAAACATGTCAGCCCCGCGGGCGCCGCAATCGGCCTTCCGCTCAACGAAACGCTTCGGCAAGCATACTTTGTGGAGGATTATGAATCCCTTTCCCCGCTTTGCTGCGCCTATATCCGCGCGCGGGGTGCTGACCGGCTTTCCTCCTTTGGCGATTTTATCGCGCTGAGCGATGTGTGCGACCTTTCCACCGCGCGCTATATCGCAAAAGAGGTTTCCGACGGCGTCATCGCCCCCGGCTATGAACCCGATGCGCTTGCGCTGCTAAACGCCAAGCGCAAGGGCGCTTATCTCGTGCTGCAAGTGGATGCTTCCTATACGCCGCCCGCGGTAGAAAAGCGCGAAGTGTACGGCATTACCTTTACCCAGGGCAGGAACGATGCGGCCATTTCACACGCGCTGCTTCAAAACATCGTTACCAAAGACAAGGTTCTCCCGGATGGCGCGGCGCGGGACCTGCTTCTCGCCATGATCGTGCTCAAATACACGCAGTCCAATTCCGTCTGCTACGCCGAAAACGGGCAGGCGATCGGCATTGGCGCGGGCCAGCAATCCCGCGTGCACTGCACGCGGCTTGCGGGCAACAAAGCGGACATGTGGCATCTCTGGCAGCACGAAAAAGTGCGTTCCCTTTCTTTTATGGACAATATCGCCCGCCCCACGCGGGACAATGTGATCGACCGGTATCTGTCTGAAGAAGAGTGCGGGGAACTTCTAAGCGACGGCGTCTGGCAGGGCTATTTTACGGAGTGCCCCGCGCCGCTCACTTTGAAAGAAAAGCGCGCATGGCTTGCCCAATACCGCGAGGTCTCTTTGGCCAGCGACGCCTTTTTCCCATTTGAAGACAACATTGCCCGTGCGGCGTTGAGCGGCGTACGCTACATTGCGCAGCCCGGCGGTTCCATACGGGATCAGGAAGTGATTGCCGCCTGCGACAGGCACGGCATGGTGATGGCGTTTACAGGGCTGCGGCTCTTCCACCATTGACGCGGAAAAAAATTTATAGTGCTGCATGAAAAAGCCCGGGGTAACGGCTTGCCGTTTGACCCGGGCTGCATGTTATTCCAAATCATCCGGCATCGGCCCAGCCTCTTCCGCAAGCCGGGCAAGCGTTTCCTCATCGACCGGGGCGGAGAGCCCCTGCAGCAGTTCCTTTGCCTGTTCATAGGCAAAAGCGGGCACCAAAATCTGAACGCCAAAAATGGAGGAACTGACATAGACGGTGCCCGCCCCTCCATACCGGAGCTTATACGGAATTCCCTCCTCCTTGAGCAGCCCGGCAATCAGACCGGCCTGCGCGTCGTCTGAAACGGAGCAAAGCTTTTGAAACGTGTCCTTCATCAATATCCCTCCTTTTCGTGTTTTACCTTGAATATACCCGCATGCACGGGCAAGCAACCGCTAATAGACCGTTGGAATGCTCTTGACAGCAAGAATAAGGCTGTCGATCACAGGCGTCAAGCGCATGGCGCGCAGCATATTCCCCTGAAAGCGCAGCTTCCCGCCCTGCAGCGCACGCCCGGCGTCCAGGCTGCCGTTGAGCACCTGTACGAATGTGGGATATGCGCCGGTAATCACAAATTCTGCCGCGGGGCCAGCGCCTTCTCCCGCTTCCACATGGGTGGCGGTTCCGTTTTGAAAACGCACGTATAAATATTTTTGCCCGCCGCCCGGTGCGTTCATATGCCGGAAATTGACGGACGCATTGACGCCCCCGCCTCGGACAGACCCTGCCTGCAGGCCTTTTTTAAGCTCCTCCATCCATGCGGGGGAAAGATATTGTAACGGCATAGCTTCTTCCCTGCCTTTCCTAAGCTGATTTTAGTATACGCAAAAATCCGCCTCTACGGAACCTCCTATACGGGCAATATGTCGTCTTTGTGCGGACAATGGCGCCATCAGGGATGGTCACCGGCAACAACATAACTTTTGCGCCGCAGAAAGTCCACGGTATTTTCACTTGCCCCCGCATTTGTGTTTGGTTATAATAAAGCCAAGATCAAAAATGAAGGAGGGGTTTACCTTGATACGAGTGATCTTCGGCGAGAAGGGTGCGGGGAAAACCAAACGCATCATTGACATGGCCAACTCT
>JAEYLA010000284.1 GCA_023461495.1 Bacillota bacterium
CCCGTTTTTTCTTTGTTTCTGTCGCTTCGCACGGCGGCCGCATTGATTCTTCAATCCACCTTCAGCCGGGGTAGTCTTCTGGCTAAGGCCCCTCCTCCTTTGGGCGCGCGGCAGGAGCAGGAGAGCCGCATACTGTAAGAGGCATCATGATGGACAACAAGGCTAGCACGGGAAAAACCCTTTTCTTTATAATGCCTCCTCTGCTTTTCATACCCGTACGATTAAGCCAAGCTTGGTCACCGATGTGATCATTCAAAATAAGACAAAAAACGATTTGTTGTATTAGCGCGGTGATGTGTTATAATAATAAAGTATTTTGAGCAGATATCACTATACAGGAGGATTACAATGAAAAAATTCGCCGGCTCACTTCTTATCGTTTTGCTTATTTTGGCGCTTTGCGCCTGCGCTGCTAATAACACGGGGCCGTCAGCCCCAGCCGCGGCTGTGTCACCGGGCACGGATACAGCCCCGAGTGCCGCACCCAACGCCCCTGCAGAAGCTCCGGCCGCTTCCGGCGACGCGGATGACGATTTGGCCTACATCAAGGCAAAGGGCGAGCTGATCGTAGGTATCACCGCATATGAGCCTATGAACTATAAGGACAAGGACGGCAAGCTGGTCGGCTTTGATACCGAGTATACCGAGGCGCTTTGTGCGAAGCTCGGCGTTACACCCAACTTCATATTTATCAACTGGGATACAAAAGAGATTGAGCTGAAAGCCAGAACCATCGACTGCATCTGGAACGGCCTGACTGTAACGGAGGACCGCAAGGCGAACATGACGTTTACGCAGCCGTATCTTGTGAACGAGCAGGTTGTCGTAATTCGCTCGGCCAATGCCTCCAAATATACGGATCGCGCAAGCCTGAACGGCGTCTCCGTGGTTGCCGAATCCGGCTCCGCAGGAGAGGCTGCGATCAAAACCGATCTGTCCGGCGCTGTTTACACCGCCGTTGACTCGCAGGCGAAGGCGCTCTTGGAAGTCAAGGCGGGTACCGCGGAGGCAGCCGTCATCGACGCAACAATGGCAACCTCCATGACAGGCGATGGTTCGGACTATGCCGATCTGATCGTCATTACCAGCATGAGCCTGACTGCCGAAGAATATGCAATCGGCTTGCGGGTTGGCAGCACCGCCGCCGCCGAGTTCAGCAAAATCACGAACGAGCTGATCGAGGACGGCACTCTGCCGAAAATCGCTGAAAAATATGGCCTCACGCAGCGCCTGCTTACCAAGTAGTTTTTCACTGAAAGGGCTTGTTCCGCGCGGCACGCGTGTCCCACGGGGCAGGCCCTATCCCCTATTCTCCTAAAAAGGATCGTATGTTATGAGCTTTGCTGTTGTTACACAAACGTTGCTGGAAGGATTCCTGAAAACGCTTTGGATATTTCTCCTTACGCTTGTGTGCGCCGTTCCGCTTGGCCTTGGCATTTCATTTGGATCGATGAGCAGGTTTGCCCCCTTAAAATGGCTCACGAAGACAGTTGTCTGGGCAATACGCGGCACACCGCTGATCTTACAGGTAATCATCGTCTTTTACGGGCCCGGCCTAATATGGGGGGGATCCGCTTTCCCGCGTCTGGAGGCCGTGCTGATCGCTTTCGTGATCAATTACGCGGCTTATTTTTCGGAGATCTTCCGTAGCGGCATCGAAAGCGTTCCGCGCGGACAATACGAGGCCGGGCAGGTGCTTGGCATGACAAAAACACAGATTTTTTTCAAGGTGATTCTGTTGCAAGTCATCAAGCGCATCGTCCCCCCCATGTCCAACGAGATTATTACGCTCGTAAAGGATACGTCACTCGCCCGGGTGATTGCTGTACGCGAGATCGTCATGGAGGCTGAGGACTATATCAAGTCCGCCGCCATCATCTGGCCGCTCTTCTATTCCGGCGCCTTTTACCTGCTGTTTTGCGGAATATTAACGCTGCTGTTTGGCTATTTGGAGCACAGGCTCAGCTATTTCAGGGTTTAAAGGAGCTTGTCTATGTCTGTTTTAGAGGTAAAGCGCTTAAAAAAAAGCTTTGGGCCCTGCGTTGTGCTTGAGGATATCGGTTTTTCGATTAAAAAAGGTGAGTCGCTGGCGATCATCGGTTCCTCGGGCAGCGGTAAAACGACGCTGCTCCGATGCCTGAACTTTCTTGAAACACCCGACGAAGGCACGATCAGCGTGAACGGCAACACGATATTCGACAGTGATAACACGCAGCCGCTCTCCGATGAGGAGATTCGCAAAAGAAGGCTGCATTTTGGGCTTGTGTTTCAGGCCTTCAACCTGTTTCCCCAGTATACAGCGCTTCAAAACATCACGCTTGCATGCGAGATGCTCGCAAAAAAAAGAACGGATTATAAGGAAAACCGCAGGAGCATCCTTACCGATCTTGAAAAGGATGCCCACGCGCTGATGGATCAGGTGGGGCTTTCAAATAAACTGGAGTTTTATCCGCACCAGCTTTCGGGCGGGCAGCAGCAGCGTGTGGCGATTGCGCGGGCTCTCGCGTTAAAGCCCGATATCCTTTGCTTTGACGAGCCGACCTCCGCGCTCGACCCGGAGCTGACCGGCGAAGTGTTGAAGGTGATCAAGAGCCTGTCCGACAAGAATACGACGATGGTTATCGTCACGCACGAAATGCAGTTTGCGCGCGAGGTGTCCGATCAGGTTATCTTTATGGATAACGGCGCCATCATAGAGTACGGCACACCCGAAGAGCTGTTTTCAAACCCCAGGGAGCAGCGTACCAGGCAGTTTCTCGAGCGCTATTCGGGTTGAGGTTGTTTGGCGGTTTGATTTCGTCTATTTGAAGCTTCTTCTTTTAGTGTGTTAGATGTGAGAAAAGGCCTAAATCCCAACGATTTAGCCCTTTAAACTATCAAGTTTCGTGGTACCGTATGCCACGACTATTTTTTTGATAAGTTACTTCAAATATGGCAAGGCTTCTGCAAGCTGAATCCCTATAATTGGCAAAGGTACAAGAATAGCACTCCTGATTTCATCTACGCTCGCGCCATACTCTTTTGCCTGCTGAATATGGAATGGCAGGCCACCATACATTTTCATCGATACCAGTACAGAAATATAGGCGAGTTCGTGCGTTTTTTTATCGAGCGCGCTCTTTTCTGACATTTTAAAAACAGCACCCATAAACGCTTCTCCTATGCCGTCTGTCTCTCCCATAAACATTTTGAATCCGTCCGCAACTTTATCCATTACGATTCATCCTTTCTGTGTCCGCTTGAATTTATCGGTTACAATAAGAAAGACAAAGTAGCAAACCAAAAGATACGGTTGGAGGATAATTTATTTGTTTTCTGACGCCAAAATTTTAAAAACGTTATTATACCATTCTGCGGGAGGCTTTTTTTCGGGCATATGGTAATAAAGATACTGTACCCTTTTTCTGACATGTTCGTTATATACGTATCCCTTTTGTTTGTAATCTAATTTTTCCAGCAACTTATGGGATTTACGCTGCAGATTGGAACGGTTCGTTGAAAATTCCATCCACGCCTTACAACCACAAGGATTTTTTTCATAAACAATACTGCAATGGTCTCCAAAAAAAGAATCGATATTCATCCTTGCACGATAAAGCAACCCCTTTGCCGCTCCTATAGAAGTATCTAATAGTTTTGCAACATATTCAATTGGCAGCCCGTACATATCCACTAATGAAAAAGTGATACGCTGATTTAATGTCAGCTTTCTTACCATTGCCAGAAAGCATCCGTTCTGCAAATCCCTGATTTCCTCCGCTACAATAATCTCATCCTCCGGTTGCGGGTCAATATCGGCCAGAAGATGCCCTTCCCGCTCCAATTTATCCCAATCTTCAACTTCCACCAGATATTTATGGGTGTCCGCTTTCACCTTATTCACAAATTCATGAAAACATATCGTTCTTAACCATTTTGCTAATGCCTGTTCATTTTTTAGTGTATCCAGTTTCTCTGTTGCTCTCAAAAATGTATCCTGGGTCAAATCAAGTGCATCCTCCGGATGGCAGGTCAATTTCAGGGCATAGTTAAAAATATGTTGATAATACTTTTCATACACGTCTATTATTTTCATTTTACCGTCCCCGTGATGAAATAAAAACTCAAAACATCTATCCTCTTGTAGAGCCTGACCCGTTAGACTTATCCCTATGCACCGGTATATCGCGCTTTGAAACAACAACTTGAAAATCTCAAAACCACAAAAATGTATTTACTGATTTTCCGTGCATTCAATCTTTTATTCTTGACATCAATTGAGGGAACATATCCATTATATCTTAACTCAACACGTTTAGGAATCAATGGCTGTTCCAATTGCACCTGTGAAATATCCGACGACAGCCGCAAAGCGCTCCGGCCGGCCTAAGCGGACACTGTGACCAGCTTTCCGGATTTGTTCAACCTGTAGTCTTGGATTAAGACGTTGTAGCCTTCTGCAACAACAGCCAAAATCACGCCTTTATCACCAAATAAGAGAGGACTTGGAACATCATTGCACTCATTAACAGCCTATAGTCCGATAATTTTTGTTAAGGAGGTTTGTTCAATTTTCTTTATGAAAGCAATAACACGCAGGGCATTTTCGCCTTGCGTGTTATTGTTATACGGATAAGTCTATTCCATCAGCGCCATAGACTGCATAGCGGTATTCATCGTCCCAATATCAACACGCTTCGGATGGACCGGGCAGCCATCCCATCTGCATCACAGCTTATTGCACAGGCATTGGCTTAATCCCGCTTCAACAGCAGAGTGCTGATAGATCGCCCGCTAGTATAAGAATAAAGATATTGAAGGGATTATTCTTTATTATCCCGGTACTCCACGCGGGAACGATAGAATTTCGGCGTAATCACCTCCGGCTTGGAGAACCATTTGGGTGCATCTACCCCACAGGTAAGTATGACATTCCCCCATGGTGAAAACGCGCCCGTGCGCACGACTAATCTGCATTCAGTCTGTATGCGGCGCATCAGTTCGTCTGGCTCCACAATATCTACCGGACAGCGCTTAATGATCTTGGTAATATCCCGGTGCAGCAGAGGGTTGAACTCCCGCTGGGCACTGGCCACCTCTACCTTTTCATAGATAAGCTCCTTCGTCAGAAGCTCCAATACAAATTCAATGCTCGGCATATCCTCTGTGATCGCAAGATCGACGATCGTTGCATCCGCAGGACGCGGGCAGCCCGCATCCACCACCGCCACGCAGTCCGTATGCCCCAATCCTGCGATCGCCGCAGACAGCGCATAATTCAATATGGGTCCGCTCTTCATTCATGCCCTCCTTTATGCCGCTTTGTTGGCAGCCTTGCGCCGCAATACGTCGACGATAACCGCAATAATGATTACGAGGCCGTTGACAATGCGCTGCGGCCCCTGCGGAATTGCCAGCAGGTTGAGGCCGTTGGCAATGACGCCGATGATCAGTGATCCAATCAGCGTACCAATCAGGCTGCCTTCCCCGCCGTTCATACTGGTACCGCCAATGACGACTGCCGCGATTGCGTTAAGTTCGTAGCCCTCCGCATTGGTCGGTACCGCCGAATCCAACCGGGAAGTCAGCAACATCGCGCCTATGCCGCAACAGAAGCCAGAGATTGTATATACCAGAGCCTTCACCTTTTTGACATCGATGCCCGAAAGCTGGGCGCAGGTTTCATTGCCGCCCACGGCAAACACATGCCTGCCAAAGCGCGTGTATTTGAGCACATACCACGCCGCCAGAAACGCGCACAGCATAATAAGAATTGCAATAAGCGGAATGTTAGCGGTGCGGCTGGAGATGGCAAGAAAACCGGCAGGAAGCGTATAGATGGGCTGCCCCGCCGTAATGGAGTAGGAAGCGCCGCGCGCAATGCTCATCATACCCAGCGTGGCAATGAACGGAGGCAGCTCAAAGAGCGTAATAAACATACCGTTAATAAGCCCCATCAGCCCTGCGGCAACCATCGCCAGCAGGATGGAGACGCCCACCGAAAGCCCCAGGTTTTTCATCAGGATCGCTGCCAGCATGCCGGACAGCGCCGTAATAGAGCCCACCGACAGATCAATGCCGCCAATAAGAATTACAAACGTCATGCCGATGCCGATGGTAAAGTTGATAGAAATCTGCTGCAGGATGTTAAGCAGATTGGTGGCGTTCAAAAAAGAAGGCGACAGGATGGACATCAACACGCACAACACCAAAAATGCCATCAGAATGCCAAACGTATTCATGCCGCGCAATTTTCTAAAAAGGCTCATATTGATTACTCCCTTACCCGCGATTTATATAAATTCATGAATGTCGGCAGCGACCTTTAGCTTATCGCCGCCCGCGGCATAATACATCAGGCGGGACTGTGTCGCTTCGCCGCGTTCCATTTCTCCCGTGATGCTGCCGCCGTGCATGATGAGGATACGGTCGCACATCCCCAGAAGCTCAGGCATTTCAGAAGAAATCATGATGATTCCTTTTCCTTCTCGCGCCATGGCGTTGATGATGTTGTATACTTCATACTTTGCGCCAACGTCGATTCCCCGGGTCGGTTCGTCCAAAATAAGGATATCGCAGTTGCTGATCAGCCATTTGGCCAGCACAACCTTTTGCTGGTTGCCGCCGGAAAGGTTGCGAACCTTTTGTTCGAGCGACGGCGTCTTGATATTGAGTTGGCTGACATACCGGCCGCATTCCTGCTTCTCCCTGCGAAGATCCAGTCCGCACGCGCGCATAAACCGACGGAGCGCCGGCAATGCGATATTCTCGGTGCAATTGCGCATCGGAATCAAGCCCTGCCCCTTCCTGTCCTCCGTTACAAAGCCAATTCCATTGGCAATCGCATCCCTTGGACTTTTGATCTGCACGCGCCTGCCTTTTATAAACAGCTCACCCGAATCCAGAGCGTCTATGCCGAATATTGCGCGTGCGGTTTCCGTACGCCCCGCGCCGACGAGTCCTCCTATCCCCAGCACCTCGCCTGCGTTAAGCGAAAGGGAAATGTCACGCAACACAGTTCCACGGCGGAGGTTCTCCGCACGAAAGATCGTCTCGCCTATGGGCACGGTCTCCTTGGGAAATTGCTCCTTCAGCTCCCGTCCGACCATCTGCCGAATCATAAAATCCAGTGACATATTAGCCACATCCCCGGTAAATACCGTGCGCCCGTCCCGCATGATGGTAGCGCGCTCACAAATTTCCTTGATCTCTTCGAGTCTATGGGAAATGTATATGATCGAGACGCTTTCCGCCTTCAGTTTACGGATGATCCCAAACAAAATGTCCGTTTCATGCTTGGTCAGAGGCGCCGTAGGTTCATCCATGATAATGATCTTCGCCTTCTGCGAAATCGCCTTGGCCACTTCGACCATCTGCTGCTGTGCCACGCCAAGATCCCGCACCAGAGAATCAGATCTAATACCCGCCTCAAAGGAATCCAACAGCGCCTGCGCGTCTTTGTTCATGTGCTTCCAGCTGATCTGTCCAAGCTTGTTGACAGGCAGGCCCGAAATAAAAATGTTTTCGGCAACCGTCAGGTGCGGAACCAAATTCAGTTCCTGGTAAATAGTGCTGATTCCCATTTCCTGCGCCTTGCGGGGCGTATAACCCGATATGGAAATTCCGTCAAACGTGATAGTTCCGCCGTCCCTCGTATATGCGCCGGAAAGTATCTTCATCAGTGTGGATTTGCCGGCGCCGTTTTCGCCCAGCAACGCGTGGATTTCTCCCTCTCCGACGCAAAGAAATGCTTCGTTGAGCGCAAGCACACCCGGAAACCGCTTTGTGATTCCCTCCATACAGAGCAGCTGCTTCAAATCCGGTTCCTCCTATTCCATGTTAATCCGCGAAACTGCCGCTGCGTGGCAGGCCTCCTTAAATGAGGCCTGCCGGCGCGCTGCGGCGCCCCGCATCGGCCAAACCGCTGGGATACAGCCGCTCGGTGTGGGTTTTTACTTCATCTGATCCAGATAGTCCTGCGCGTTGTCCTTGTTTACAATAAATGTATCGACATTGATGATCTTTTCAACCTGTCCGCCCTTGAGGATCTGATCCAGCGTCTCGACGCAAAGCTTGCCGGTATTCACGCCGCCTATCGAAAGGGTACTCATCAAATCGCCCGCGAGCACCGCTTCGGCCGCATTGGGATTGCCATCAAAGCCGAATACCTTTTGCTTGCCGTTGGCTTGCTTGACCGCTTGCACGGCGCCCAGCGCCATTTCGTCGCACAATGCAAAGAATGCATCGGTCTCCGGCTTTGCCTGCAGCATATTTGCGGCGGCGTTCATTCCTTTTTCACGCTCCCAATCGCCCGGCTGGGAAATGATGACGCTTATTTCGGGATACTTTTCTTTGCAGCGGTCCACAAATCCGCCCATCCGCTCGGTCGTGTGCTCAGAGGGAAGCCCTTCAATGACCGCCACATTCGCCTTGCCGCCCATCACTTCCGCAACGTAATCGGCGACCTTCGCGCCGCCTTCGCGCTGGTCATAGCGTACATATGCCGCTACTTCGCCGCTTGCAAGTTCATTCTGCGTATTAAACATGACAACGGGGATATTTGCTTCGTTCGCCTTTTTGACCGCAGTTGTTATAGCATCCGTATTGATGGCACAAAGGATGATACCATCTACCCCGCGGGTGATCATGTC
Organism: Bacillota bacterium; assembly: GCA_023461495.1. Lineage (GTDB taxonomy): Bacteria > Bacillota > Clostridia > Christensenellales > CAG-138 > JAEYLA01. The sequence continues at coordinate 8,631 of JAEYLA010000284.1, forward strand.
TTCCACCAGTTGAACCTGTGAGGCGTAATCGCTCTCCTTTTCAGGCGCGACAGTCACAAGCTCATAGCCGAGCGATTCCGCCGCAGGCTTTGCGCCTGCGATGCAGGATGCATAATAGGGGCTGATCATGGCCGGGGGAAGAAAGGCGAGAGCCTTTTTTTCACCTGCCGGCTGCGCTTTTTCCGCGGCAGGTCCTGCCGGAGCCGCGCATGCGATGGCAGACAGCGCGAGTAAGGCAATCAGCACAAGAGATACCATTTTCTTCATTTCTCTATAACCTCCTGATTATTTTATTCCTTGTACAAGGAATTCTTGTTCCATATATGCGGGTATTACATCGTATATTGGTTAATCAGCATTACCGTATTCCACAGTGCGCCGTAAGGAGATATGCAGGAAAACTGTTCTTATGCGAGGAGGAAATATGTCGTAACTGGAAGCCCAAAAGGGGATATGTTCAAGCGCGGCCTGCGTCGGCATTTATGCCGGTATCTAGATCAGGAACCTTGTCTTGCCGGTTGTGAGGTATTCGCTCAGTTGCTGCCGGAGTAAGACGGGAGCTTTATAATAGGAGTTGAGCGTATCTCCTCCCCGGTGATTGGTGAGCGTCACGTTATCAAGATTCAGAAATGGAAAATCAGAAGGAAGCGGTTCGCTTTGGTAAACGTCCAGGGCAGCCCCCATAATGCGGCCTTCCCTAAGAGCCGTATACAGCGCATCCATATCGACAAGCGATGCGCGCGCAGTATTGACAAGGTATGCCTCCGGCTTCATTCTGGAAAGTTCCCTTTTTCCGATAATGGGCGGATCTCCCGCCGCAAGTCTCCCGTGAAGGGTGATAATATCGCTTTTTTCCAACAGTTCGTCCATGCCGACAGGCAAATATCCCAGATTTTTAATCTCTTCCTCTGATACGTACGGATCGTGCACAAAAATCCGGCATTCGAAGCCCTTCAGGCGCTGCGCTACCATACGTCCGATGGTGCCAACCCCAATAATTCCCACGCATGCGTCCGCAAGCTCCGGGATTGCGGCAGAGTTCGGAAACCGCTCTATCCATATTCCGGATTTGAGGCCCGTGTGGCCACGGGCGATGTTGCGCATTTCTGCAATGATAAGCCCTACTGTATATTCAGCTACGGCCGTAGCATTATGGGCGGGGCAATTTATGATCGCAATGCCGCGCGCCTTCGCAGCCGCTACGTCTATGTTTTCCACACCGCCCCGTGCCGTAACGATGCACTTTAACTGCTTCGCACGGCTAATCAGCTCCGCAGATACCGGATACAGGTGAATGAAAAGAATATCCGCATCCTCCGAAAGTGCAAGAACCTCTTCCGAAGGCGCATACGACTTACTGCCCATCGTTTCAATACGGCGCACAACCTCCCGCATATCGGAGCGGCTCTCCACCGGCCTCCATTCCATGGAGGCATACCTGTCAAACAGCCCCCAATGGGCAAGTGCGTCGTCAAATGCCTTGGCCGGCAGCAGATAATCTCCAATTACAAGTGCTTTCATATTGCTATTCTCCTAAATATTCCTATAGCGTCAGCCCATCAGCATGCCGCCATTGACATTAATGTTTGTGCCCGTGATATAGCTGCTCTCATCCGACGCCAAAAAGGTGACGGCTCCAGCAACTTCCTCGGGGCGGCCGAAACGCTTCAAAGGCGTATCCGAAAGCCATTTATCCCGCTTCTCCTGGCCGGCATAATTGAGCATATCCGTTTCTATGCGTCCGGGAGATACCGCGTTTACAGTGATGCCGGAAGGGCCAAACTCTTTTGCGGCGGTATACACCAGCCCCAATATCCCCGCTTTTGATGCAGCGTAATGGGCGTGCATCATGGACCCTGTAAACGCCGCCTGTGAGGAAATCAATACTACCCGCCCCGCCGCACTTTGCAGCAATGCGCCGTGTGCGGCCTGTAACGCATAAAAAGCGCTGTTCAGGTTGGTATCCAACACGCGGTGGAGCTCCTCTTCCGATATCTCCATAAGCCCGGCCTCCGGCATAATTCCGCCGCACAAAACCAGGATATCAAGCCCTCCCAGCGCGGAAACGGATGCGCCCACAGCATCCCAGACCGCATCGCGTTTCGAGATATCCGCCTGCATGAAAAACGCGCGTCCCCCTGCAAGAATAATCCGATCACGAATTTCCTCCGCTTCCGCGCGGCTGGAGTAGTATGTAAACGCCACATCGGCGCCCTCTGATGCAAAGCTCGAACAAATCGCCCTGCCTATCCCCTTGGAACCGCCCAGAACCAAAGCCTTTTTTCCACGTAGTCTCATTTTGCTTCGCCCATTTCCATCCAATAATTTTCCTCCTGTCCGTGTAGACGGCCATATGATTCTTTAAAACACAGGAACTTCTCTGCGTAAGCCCGTTGCCATGCCGGCACCGGCTCGCAAATGCGCTCTATTTTTACAAAGCGCGATACCGCCTCGTTTACGGAAACATATTCACCGAGCGCATATCCTCCCAGGCAGGCAAGCCCGCCGGGCGCGCCCAGGTTGCACGCAGGCACTTCCAGAGGCAGGCCGAGCACCGAAGCCTTGATGCGCAGCCATATGTCGCTGTTTGTATGCCCGCCCACCACACGCAGCCGATGGATATGTGCACCCGAACGCGCCGCCTCCAGGACGTTATCTTTCAATGCAAACGCCGCGCCCTCCATGATGGCGCGAATCATGTCCGCGCGTTTTACATCCAATGTCAGGTTCAAAAATGCTCCCGTGGCCTGCGGATTCCAGATAGGCGCGCGCTCCCCTGCCATATAGGGCAGAAAAATCACCCGTGAGAGTTCCGGCGCCTGCTCTTCCACTTCCGCGTTCATCCTCACGTACGCCTGTGCGGACGGTACATACAGTTGGTTGCGGAACCATTTCAGCGCGCCGCCCGTCGTGCTCATACACCCCAACAGCAGGTGCTGTCCGTGTATCGCGCTCTTCATATATGTCAAATTGGGGTTAATACGGATTTGCTCCGAACCTATGATAAGCACCGAAGATGTACCGGACATTTCGGCTGCTGCGCAGCCACGGGATACGCCGCCTTCGAGCCCCGCTGCTGCGCCGTCTACCGTGCCGGCCGTCACAGGCGTCCCTGCCCGCAGCCCGGTCTGCCGCGCAGCCCACTGCGTGACCCTGCCAACAACCTGATGGCATTGATACACCTCTGGAAACAACTCTGACGATGCGCCGCAGGCACGCAATATTTCCTCACTCCATGCGTCGGTATGTACGTTGTAGCACTGTGTGATGCTCGCGTGCGCCTCGTCCAGGGAAAATTCGCCCGTTAGAAGATAATTGAAATATCCATTCGCCTGAAGGATCTTGTATGTCTTATCAAACAATTCCGGATGCGTCTGCCTGAACCAGAGCAATTCTCCTGCTATATAGAAGGGATCTACCCGGTTCCCGGTCATCTGCTCCACCTTGTCGGTGCCGACATTGCCGGAGATTTCTTTACATTGATTGACAGAGCGTGTATCCATCCAAATCAACGCTGCATGCAGCGGCACCCCGTCCTTGTCAACCGGCAGCATGGTAGGCGCCTGCGAACTGACCAACACAATGTCCACGTCCTGCGCGGATGCCCCGGCAGCAGTAAGCGCTCCCTGCATTGCCTCAATGCCGCAATGCCACCAGTCGTCAGGATTCTGTTCCACCCTGCCGCCACCGAGTATGTTCGTTTCATATTCGCGCGCACATTCGCCCAAGGCCTGCATTTCCCTCGAAAAAACCACACACTTCACATTGGTAGTGCCAATATCAATTGTAAGGATGGACGCTTCGCTCATTAGGGTCACTTCCTGTCCATTGATGTGCTGCTTTGAACAATCTTCGTTTTACACAGTAATATTATAAAAAACAAATATATATGTCAATGGTTTGTTTTTGTTTTTATTTATTTATTTTTGTTTTGCTCCGGTTGTGCAAAGCTGTATTTGCACATTTGCCGGTTTGTATGGTATGATATAAAAAATACGTATTGAGGAAAGCTATGTTACAGCAGGAACGCCACAATTATATACTGGAGCGGCTATTCAGAAATCGCAGCGTCAATGTGGCCGAATTGGCCTCATTGCTGCGGGTCAGTCCGGAAACGATACGCTCTGATTTGCGGCACTTGGAAGCAAAAAGACTTCTCACGCGCTCTCACGGCGGAGCCGTACGATTTTCGGCCGAGGACACCACCCACGTTGAAACGCCTTATTATGAGCGTGAATCCCAAAACATTGAAAGCAAAAAACAAATAGCAAGGCTCGCCTGCTCTTACATTGAAAAAGACGATCAGATTATTTTGGATTCCAGTTCCACCTGTATTTATCTGGCCCGCGAGCTTCCCAACATGCCATTGACGGTGCTTACAAACTCTGCCCGGCTGCTGTATGAGCTTTCGCTCAAGGATAAAATTACGGTATTTGTCGTGGGAGGAATGCTGCTAACGAGCTCCATGTGCATGGTAGGCAGAGACGCACTCGAATCTTTATCGCAGTATCATGTGAACAAGGCTTTTGTATCCTGCAAGGGCATTACGCAGGATGGCGCGAGCGAAAGCAACGAGTTTGCAATCTCGGTTAAAATCAAGATGCTGCGTATTTCAGATGAAGCTTACCTGTTGGGGGATCACACCAAATTCGGCGTTCAGGATTTTATGCAGGTTGCTGCGTTGGATGCGTTCACCGCTATCCTGACTGATGCAGATACTGCGCGGGAGCAAATCTCGCTGCTGGGTCCATATGCCCAGAAGGTTCGGCCGTATCGTTTGGAGTGACCTTTTATTCAGCGTCACTCTTTCATATTGACCGAATAGAGAATGAGCGTCTGTCCAGACCGACCTGCCATTTATGGAAGTATGGACGAACTTAATCATGTTCTCCGCCAAAACCGCAGAGCACCTGGTATCCTGCGGTTTTTTGTTTGCCCTCAGTTGCCCGAGGAAGACATAGCAGTTGCTATCAGCATTGCAAAATTGTGTTATTAATGTACGCTCTTCCATACAAAAAGGAGCGGTTACCCGCCCCCTTTTAGCCGTACCTAGCCGTCATGCGAACAATCCGGCTTTCTTCCATCCGCACTGTGAGATACCCCGTATTGCTTTTGATATCAAGGAGTCCGCTTATTCAGAGCATCCTTTGCATCGTTTTTGATAATCTCTCTTTTAACCCTTTTCTTGCCTTAACAAAGCGTTCAACCAAAGTCCAGCCAGGTGAACCGCTCCGTGAAATCCGACAAAAGGAGGCTCATACGGGCTCAACCGCCACTTTGTATCGGGGTTGGAGATTTGAAGCTCTATATCGCGGTCCGCCCACTCCAGCGCTTCACCGCTCGCCATCAGTAAGCCTTTTTCCCGGGATCGTATGGTCTGCATCCATTGATCTTCCGTAAAATAAGGGATATCCTCGCTTTCCATTTCGGAGGAGTCGCACCAGCAAACGCCTTTATTCATCGATAGCTCATTCATTGCATATGCAATAACGCCCTTTACCATATCCGCATGGCCGCCGACCGATAACGTTGCCTCGTCCGGATGCGAACGCACGGCATGCCTGAAAACCCGCATGGACGGGAGAAGCTGGCTTTTTGCCCGTTCTGTTTCGTTTTGAACAAACTGCATATTGAGCGGCATCCCCGACGCTTCCGAAAGCGCTGTAAGCCATCGAACCGTCCCTTCAATACCATAAGGCCTGCCTATATAATACGGCGTTCCAAAACGTTTTTTAAGGCTTTCTGCGGCAGGCTTACCTTCCCGCCTAATGACGAGATTAATCGTTGCTCCCCCCATCCGCTCCATAACTTCAACGGATGTATCCGAAGTCATGACACAGAGCGCCTGCATGCCGAAAGCGCCCTTCATGATACGGATAATCTCGCCAGCGTCGGCATGAAACCGGAACATATCGGCACAGGAGCCGATGATATTGAAAGTGGGAAAAGGCGTTTTCCCCATATCCCTGGGCAAAGTTTCAGCAAGGCGCAACAGCGTTTCCTGTACCCCGCGATATCCGTAAATATCAAAACCGCCATATCCAAAGGGCAGCAGGCGCACATCCGGATAGTCAGGCTGCAGCTCCTTGCATATTGCGGGCAAATCGGTTCCGATGACGCTTGGAACTGCGGAAGGCAATAAAAAAACGATCTTAGGATGGTCGCGCCGTATGATTTCATCCAGCGCCCGATTGAGCCTCCCGGTGTCTCCCATAGAAATATCTGTCTCATCAATATGCGTTGAATAGAGCCTGCAGCCTTCCCACACGCCTGCCTGGTTCAAAAACACACGGCCGTAAAGCATGTGCCCCATGCAGCCGTATTCGATCAGAGCGGCATCCCGTATCGAGGCAAGTGTATAGAGGATGCCCATTCTCCCGGACAGCGGCGGTTTGCATTTATACAGCCCCATGTATTCTTCCCTCCTTTTGATCAGATGCTTCTTCCAGCGTGCTGAGCATTCTGTGAAGCAGCAATGCGGTACGCTCATATCCGATTTGCCCATACATCTCGTATAAATATGGAACGCAAGGAATCTTACCGGTTCCCGCGGGAATCTCCCCAAAGGAAAAATCGGGTTCAAGACGCTCCAGCACCCGTGCATCGGCCTGCTCGTTCACCATATGGCAAAGCAAGGGATTTTCTCCCCTTTCAAGCAAAGCTTTTGCCCAATGGCGGTCGTCTGGATAAAATTCCTCCAAATGCAGCAGAATCGGCTCCATGTGAAGTTCCGCCATATACAGGGCAAGCGGCAACGGCATCAAGGCGTTGCGGTGTGTGGCGATATACCGGATACCGCGGAACACTTCCCTGGCCCGCTCTTGCAGCAGCAGCGCCTGTTCCCTTTGCTTTTCAAAGCCGCCGTTCCACGCAATTTCCAAGGCTTCCGCCACACTCCGGTACAGGCCGTCGATTGCCGAAACCTCATACGTTTCATGAAGGCTGACGAAAGGTACGCCATACCTTTTCTTCATGATTTCTGCCAAGGGATTCATATAGGGAGAGAGGATCAGGTTCAGCCTTGCGTCGGGGGCGGCAATAAAATCATCAATGCCCGATTTTGGCGCAAGGAACCGCAGCTGAAAGCCCTTTTGAACAAGCGTCATCATCAGTTCGGGCATGGGAATATGTTCTTCCTCCGGACTGCGGCCGAGGATGTTGACGACATCCGTCCTGGTTTGCCGCGGCTCCATCATTTCCCCTAAAGCCGAGAGAGTCTTCCAAAAGCCTGACGGATAGCTGTTGCATTTGAAATGCCCCAGCTGCACATCACTCAGCCGCGCTTTTATTTGGGGCTGTATCTCTTGGACAATTCCCTCAATATCCTCTCCGATTACCTCCGGCACGCAGGTTGAGACCAGCATAATCGCCTGCGCGCCGGAGGTACCCATTTCACGGATAGCTTCCATAAGCCCCTTCCGGCACCCGAATATGACTTCGTGGGCATCCAGAACATACATCCAATGCAGCGCCTCGTTTTCACCTTTGGACTTTACAATGACATTGCGGCTGTAATTGGCACATTCCGATGTGCCGACCACAAGGGTGGACATGCCCCGTATATTGGAGCTGAGTGCCAAAACCGTGTGCAACGGGCAGTGGTTGCCCGGAAAAGCAGCCGGTGTCAGGAATTTTACACCGGCGTTTGTTTTTACTGCCGACAGGCGCTTTAAGTGTTGCAGTTCCTTCATGCCCCCGCGCTCCCTCCCAGCAGCAGCTTTGCCAGCGCTTTATAATGGTTTGCCATATCGGACTCCGGGAACGCCTCCACGACGGTTTTGCCCTCTGCTTCCGCCTGCTGTATGAGCGGATGCCGGGGCAGACGGTAGATAATATCGGTTTTGATCTCCGCCGCGGCCTGGTCTACCAGCTCGTTTTCACCCGCTATGTTCTTGGCGTTGAGGATCAGCCCCCGCAGGGAAGCATATCCGCGCTTGCCGAAGCTCTTGACCGCGTGGGAAATGTTTGCGGCGGCGTAGAGGGACATCATTTCCCCGGAGGTCACGATGCATACCTCGTCGGCATACCCGCCCCGTATGGGCATGGCAAAGCCCCCGCAGACCACGTCGCCCAGCACATCGTAGAGTACTACATCGGGCTTGTAGGCCTCATAGGCGTCCAGCTCCTCCAACTTCTCAAAGGCCGTGATGATACCACGGCCGGCGCAGCCCACGCCGGGAACCGGCCCACCCGCTTCCACGCAGAGTACGCCCGCCGCGCTTTTAACCACCAACTCTGAAAGCGCCGCGTCGCCGTTTGCCCGCAGGGTATCCAACACCGTAGGGATATTCCTGCCGCCTGTCAGGTTGCGCGTGGAGTCGGCCTTTGGGTCGCAGCCAATCTGCATGACAACAAGCCCCATGGCCGCCATGGCTGCCGATACGTTGGATACGGTGGTGGATTTTCCGATGCCGCCCTTGCCGTAAATTGCTATCTTCTTCATCGCGCACACCCGCATTCATCACAGCCGCTGCGCATGTCCGGGATGAGGTCATAGGAAACGCAGGTGGGGCGGCCTGTGCGCGGTTCCTTCACGATCTCGGCGTCGATGTGGAACGTTTCCCGAAGCACTCTGGTCGTCATCACTTCCTCCGGCGTACCGTGCTGAATAATATCCCCGCAGCGGATGGCGATCATATAATCGGAAAAGCGTGCGGCAAGGTTTAAATCGTGGAGCACCATCACGATGGTGCAGCCCTGCTCCCGGTTCAGGCGGTAGAGAAGCTCCAGCACCTCGAGCTGATAGGCAAGGTCGAGGTAGGTGGTCGGCTCATCGAGCAGGATAAGGTCGGTCTGCTGGGCAAGTGCCATTGCGATCCATACCCGCTGCCGCTGGCCGCCCGAGAGATTGTCTACCGCGGTGATTTCATAATCCGAGAGTTTTGTCACATCCAGCGCCCATTGTATGATCTTTCTGTCATCGGGTGTTAATTTCCTGAAGCCGCGCTGATGCGGAAAGCGGCCATAGGCCACAAGCTCCCCCACGGTCAGCCCGGCAGGCGCCTGGGGCGATTGCGGCAGAATGGCCATCTTCTGCGCTACTTCTTTTGTCGTCAGGCGGTGGATATCGTCCCCGTTTAAGTAAACCACGCCATTCTTGGGCTTGAGAATACGGCCTGCGGCCTTCAATACCGTGGACTTCCCACAGCCGTTGGGGCCGATGATGGACGTAATCTTTCCCTGCGGGATCTGCATATCCAGGCCGCCGACAACCAGATTGTCGTCATAAGCGACGGCTAAGTTTTCCGTTGTTAAGCTGTTCATCTGTCTTTCTCCTTTGCGGTTATGTTCTCTTTATCAGGAGATATATGAAGTATGGAGCCCCAATAATTGCGGTCATAATGCCCGTGGGTATTGACGAAGGCTGAATCAGCGTCCGCCCCAACATATCGGCTACGCAAACGAGCACGGCGCCCGTCAGCGCACATACGGGCAGTAGAATCTGATGTTTCGGGCCCACCAGCCGGCGCGCCAAATGCGGCGCAATCAGCCCGACAAAGCTGATGTTTCCGCCCACACCCACGCAGCACGCGGCCAGCATGACCGATACGCCCAGCAGGTGACGGCGTTCTCTTTCTACGGATATGCCCAAAGCAGTGGCAACCCCATCTCCCAAATTCAGCACATCAAGCGGCCTCGCTTTAAAGCACACATAAGGGATCAACACGCATAGCCACGGCAAAAGCGCCAGAACATACTGCCAATTCGCGCCCCAAATTTGTCCTGCCTGCCAACCGGCAACAATGCTGAACTTCATATCGTCCAGGCTGACAATCAATACCGTTGTCAAAGCGGATATCCCCGCCTGAACCGCAATCCCCGTCAATATCAACCGTTCGCCCGAAATTTCGTCCTGCTTTTTATACGCAAGCAGGTAGACGGCAGCTGCTGCTGCCGCCGCGCCAATCAGCGCCAAGAACGGGAGCGTAAAAATAGACGAAAAGCTGTTTATTTCCACCAGCAAAGCGTACAGGATGACCATCAGCCCCGCGCCGGCGTTGACACCCAAAAGACCCGGATCGGCCAGCGGATTGCGGGAAATCCCCTGTATAATGCACCCCGACAGCGAAAGACCCGCTCCGATCAGTACGGAAATCACGATGCGCGGCAAGCGGTATTGAAAGAGTATCAGTTCCTGGTTTTCTGTGCCTTTGCCGATTATCGTATTGAATATGTCCAATATCGAAAGCTTGGAGTAGCCCGTATTCATGCTGATAAAAAAAGAAACCATCAACAAAAGCAGACCGCCGATAACAATCAGCAGATTGCGCAGCGCGATTCTTTTCTTGTGGTTCTCTATTGCTTCGCGCGTTATCATGATGCGCTCCTCCTCTGCTTACGGGCCAGATACAGGAAGACCGGAACGCCAATGATTGCAATAATCGCACCAACAGGAATTTCTGCGGGCGGATTTATTGTACGGGCCCCGAGATCGGCGGCAACCATCAGCAGGCTGCCCAGCACCGCTGAGGCAGGCACAATCAACCTGTAATCGGCCCCGACAAGGAACCGGACGATATGTGGAATAATCAGGCCGATAAAGCCGACCGCGCCCACAACAGACACCGAAATGCCCGCAAGCACGACGACGATTCCAGCGCAAATAGCGTTGACCAGCTTGATATTTGTCCCCAGTCCTTTGGCCACCTCCTCACCGAGGCTAACAATCGAAATCTGCTTGGATATGGCGACGGCACAGGCCAGCGCCGCCAATAGAAAAGGCACCATCATTGCAACCTGATCCCATTTCGACGCGGAAACACCTCCGACCGTCCAAAACATCATGTCCTGTGAAACGTCGAAGCACAGTGCGATGCCCTGGCTGAGCGCAGTCAGGAGCGCGCTGACCGCCGCCCCCGCCAAGATCAGGCTCATAGGCGTAGCGCCGCCGCGCCGCAAGGAAGCTATCCCCATCACCATTGCCGCACCCAACCCCGCCCCGGTAAAACAAATCAGAATTATCTGCAGGTAGGACAGCGATGGAAAAAACGCAAAGCTGACGGCCAGCGCAAAACCTGCTCCGGCATTTAAGCCCATCAGCCCCGAATCCGCAAGCGGATTGCGGGTGACGCCCTGCATCACCGCGCCTGCCACAGCAAACGCCGCCCCGACCAGCGCGCTGGCAACCACGCGTGGCAAACGAAGATCAAGTATGATGAGATGGTGATTGTTTTGCGGGTTAAACCTGAACAGCGCTTCAAAAGTTGTCGAAACAGGAATATCGGATGCACCGCGGGTAACGGAGAACGCCGCAAGCGCAACCAGCAACCCCAATCCCCCAACCAGGAGTGCAAGCGCCGCCCATGCCTGCCTTCGTTTTGTTCTTTGATGAATTTCTTGCTTTTGTTTCATATCAATAAAGTGTCCCTTGATATATTCACATGCTTCGGATATGCAGGCCAGCCCGCGATGGAACATAGTTGATATTCGCCAACCGCTTCGGTACGCCGCGCAGTCGCCTTTATCCGTTCTCCGTCCTTAAACACGGCGCCGTCAAACGGAAAGGGGGCAGATAAAAGACATATCCGCCCCCTGCCATTATAAATGCGCGAAAGCGCTCAATTACCCGTTTGTATACAGCTCCGTCAGCTTTTCGGCGGCAAGGCGCATTGTCAGCGGGCCGAATGTGTTCATCTCCTCATCAAAATAGTAAACCCGCCCATTTTTCACCGCATCAAGGGCATTCCACACGGAAGAGGACGCCATGCTTTCCACAAAGGCGACGGAAGCCTCGTAATTATGCTGGAATACGATGTAATATGGATTCATATCCGCCACGGCTTCCAGTGATATATTTTCAGCGGGAAAGCCTTCCGGCTTTGTAATTTTGAAAGTATCATAATACGCAGCACCACCAAGGGCGATGAAATTCTTCCCGTCCGTACGGAAGAACGCGAGCGTTCTGTCGGAATACTGTTCAAGCACTTTGTTTGCGTCGGCTATCGTTGCTTCGATATCCGATACGATTCCGTCTACTTCATCTTCCTTTCCGAAGATTTCCGCGCAGAACGCCAATTGATCCTGCCAGGAAGCGCTATAATCAATATATACAACAGGCGCCGCCGCTACCAATTGTTCATGTATCGCATCCACACC
>JAEYLA010000285.1 GCA_023461495.1 Bacillota bacterium
AGAAGCTCCGGCGAAATGGACCGCAACCGTGCCGACCATATGGGCATGCTTGCAACGGCCATCAATGCGCTTGCCATGCAGGATACGCTCTTAAAGCTGGGCGTGAAGGCTACGGTGCTTTCTGCCGTGGAAATGCCCCGTTTTTGCGAAACCTATACGGCGCGCTTTGCGCAGGAGCTGCTGCATCAGGGGCATGTGCTGCTGTTTGCATGCGGCACGGGGCACCCGTATTTCAGTACCGATACTGCGGCGGCGCTGCGAGCGGCGGAAATTGGCGCCCAAGCGCTGCTTCTAGCGAAGAATATCGACGCCATCTATTCCGCAGACCCCAAGAAGGACCCTTCCGCCATACGCTATACAAGGCTTACGTACCGTCAGGTGATCGAACAGAACCTGCAGGCGACGGATATGACGGCAATTACGCTTTGTTGTGAACAGAATATTCCCATCTTGGCCTTTGGCATGAAGGAAGAAAACAGCATTGTGCGCGCCGTCAGCGGCGAAGAAATCGGTACTCTGATTTCGTAGGATATGCCGCCCAAAGCGTACGGCAACAGGCGCAAGGGTTTATTCACACAAATCAGGCTTGTTTCAGAAATGATTTTCCAGTAAAATAGGAGCGTGCCGGATGCATTGCATGCTGGGCGCTCATGGATGCAAAGGAGGAATTCATATGGCCAACGAAGTAATCGACAGCGCGAAGGAGCGTATGGGAAAGACCATCTCCGTCCTCAAGAGTGAACTCTCCAGCCTGCGCGCCGGTCGCGCGAACGCACAGGTGCTTGACCGTGTACTGGTGGATTATTATGGCACGCCGACCCCCATCAACCAGCTGGGCAACATTGCGTCCCCGGAACCGAGGCTTTTGACGATCTCGGTCTGGGATACGAAAGCGATCAGCGCGGTGGAAAAGGCGATCCAGAAATCCGATATCGGCATCAATCCGTCTAATGACGGCAAGCTGATCCGCCTTGTGTTCCCGGAGCTTACCGAGGAACGCCGTAAGGAACTCGTGAAGGTTGTGCGCAAAAAGGGCGAGGATGCGAAGGTCGCTATCCGCGCTATTCGCCGCGATACCAACGAACAGATCAAAAAGATGCGCAAGGACAGCGAGATCACGGAAGACGATCAGAAGGATCTTGAAGACAAGACGCAGAAAATGACCGATGATATCATCAAGGACATCGAGCGGATCATTGCGGATAAAGAGAAGGAGATCCTCGAGGTTTGATCAGCGTCTTAGGCCTCCCGCTTTCAGCGGCGGTTGCTCTGCTTGAGGCGGAAGGGTATGCCGTGGAAACGGTGGAGGTATCCAGCAAAAAGGGTGTGCAGGGGAATGAGCGCCGTGTTGTAAGGCAGCAAGCATTTCCTGTACTATCCGGCGGGCCCAAACGCATATGCCTGACATATGCCGTCTTTTTGACGGATGTCGGCCAATCATAGCTTTTGACATATGCAAAGCGCCAACGCCGCTTTGCATTTGTTTCATGGGAGGATTTTTTAGAGAATGGCAGCATATACCGTAGAGCAGCGGGCCGCACTGGGGCTTTCGGGCAATCTGCCCGCGCATGTAGCCATCATTATGGATGGCAACGGGAGGTGGGCGCAGCAGCGCGGGTTGCCGCGCGTTATGGGGCACCGGGCCGGAATGGACCGGCTGCGCGGCATCATCACCGAAACGTCCGATCTCGGGATCACGGCGCTTTCCCTATATGCGTTTTCAACGGAAAACTGGAAGCGCCCGGCGGAAGAGATCGGCGCGCTCTGCTCGCTGCTTGTGGAGTATTTTAAAAAAGAGATTGACGCGCTGCACAAAAACCGCGTGTGCATTCGTGTGCTGGGAGAACTTACGCCGTTCCCGGAAGCGGTGCGCAATGCGGTCACGGCGGCCATGGAGAAGACGAAGGACAATACGGGCCTCAAGCTCAATATCGCGCTCAATTATGGCGGCCAGGATGAGCTTTTGCGTGCCTGCCGTTCTTTGGCTGCTTCTGCCGTTGCAGGAGAGGTAGACCCAAAAGAGATCGACGCGGCCTTATTAGAACAGAAGCTTGATACCCACGGTCTGCCGCCGGTGGATCTTTTGATCCGTACGGGCGGAGATCAGCGGATTTCCAACTTCCTTTTATATCAGGCCGCTTATGCGGAGCTGATGTTTGAAAAGGCCTATTGGCCGGATTTTTCGGATGAACGCTATTTGAACGCCCTGCGTGAATTTTCCTCCAGGGCGCGCCGGTTTGGCGGGCTCTAAGAAAGAGGGGGACGGATGGGAAAGCGTATTGTCGTAGGCGTACTGCTCGCGTTGCTGGTTGTGGCAATGCTGTATTTAGGTAACACAGTGGAGGCAATTGTCTTTACGCTGGGTGCAATCCTGGCGGTACATGAGCTTGAGCAGGTGATAAAAAAGAACGGATTTCATCCGTTCATGGCGCCTGCTTATGTGTTTGCCGCGCTGTATGCCTTTTTTGCGTACCGTCTGACGCTGCTTAGCCTCAATATTCTCTGGATGGGATGCGTGCTGGCCATTCTATGCGAGCGCATCCTGAACCAAAAAAGAAGGACGGAAGATACGTTTTTATCCCTTGGCGCATTTGCCTATCCGCTGCCGCTGTTCGCGGTGCTGTTCCTGTTGGCCGTCTCATTTGGAAGCGAGCGCGGCATCTCTGCGCTCCTTCTCGCGTTTGCCTGCCCGCTTGCCGGGGACTCGCTGGCGTTCTTCATCGGCACTTTCTTTGGCAAGCGGAAGCTCTGTCCGGACATCAGCCCGAAAAAAACGGTGGAAGGCAGCGTCGCTTCCGTGTTTGGCAGCATTTTAGGCGCGCTTGTGGTATATTCATTGCAGCCGATGTGGGGGGTTATCATGCCGCTCTGGCCCATATTGCTGCTTGGCCTTGCCTGTGGTTTCCTCGGGCAAATTGGGGACCTGTTCGCCTCCGTCGTCAAACGCTGGGCAAACGTCAAAGATTTTGGCTCCATTTTCCCCGGCCACGGCGGCATGCTTGACCGGGTGGACAGCGTATTGCTGTGCGGGCCCGCAGTGTATCTTTGTTTTTATCTTTTGTAAGGGAAGAAGGCCGGCCTTTTTGCCGCGCCTAAGCGTCATAGCATGAAAAATGTAGTGGTTTTGGGGAGTACCGGCTCCATCGGTACGCAGACCCTCAGCGTGTTAAGCACGCTGAAGGAAGAATTTTGCCTGCTTGCACTGACTGCCGGAAGGCAGGCGGAGCTCCTTTTGGAGCAAGCGCAGGCATTTGTGCCCGCGTATGTCGGCATCGCTGATGAAACGCTTGCGCCTATGTTAAAGGGGCGCCTTCCCGCAACCTGTAAGCTTGAAGCGGGGGCAGGCGTGAACTGTGCGTTTGCGGCGCTGCCGGAAGCGGATATCATCGTCATCGGTATCAACGGCATGGATGGACTTCCGCCGCTTCTTGCGGCGCTCCAGGCCGGAAAAACGGTTGCGCTTGCCAACAAGGAAAGCATTGTTTGCGGCAATACGCTTGTGAAGGAAGCGCTAAGCGCCTATCATGGGAAGATTATTCCGGTGGACAGCGAGCATTCCGCCATATTCCAGTGCCTGCAAAGTGGCGCAATGGAAGAGGTGGAAACATTGATCCTTACCGCCTCGGGCGGGCCGTTCCGCGGATTTACAGAGGAGCAGCTTAAAGGTGTGACCCCGGAGCAGGCGTTAAAGCACCCCGTGTGGCGCATGGGCGCAAAAATCACCATCGACTCTGCGACGCTATTCAACAAAGGGCTTGAGGTCATCGAGGCAAGTTTTTTGTATGATTTACCGAATACTCAAATTTCCGTACTGATTCATCCACAATCTATCGTACATTCTATGGTAGAATACAAAGATGGGGCGTCTATCGCACAGCTGTCGGTGCCGGATATGCGGCTTGCGGTGCAGTACGCGCTGACATACCCCAGGCGTATGCGGCGGAGCATTGCGCGGCTCGATCTTGCAAAGACCGGTATGCTGACGTTTGAAGACGGCAACCATCAGCCTGCAATACGGCTTGCGCATCAGGCGCTTGTTGGCGGAGAAACGCTGCCGATCGTCTATAATGCGGCGAACGAGGTTGCGGTGGATCTGTTTGTTTCCCACAGGATCGGGTTTTTGGATATCCGCCGTGCGGTGGAGGATGCGCTTATGCATGCGCCTCTTGCAAGGATTGCAACGCTTGCGGATGTGCTCGAAGTGGATGCGTATGCGCGCAGGTATGTAGGTATGCGCTATGGCGGAACCTACAGCAATGGAACTTATAAAGCGGAAAAAGGAAGCGGAAGATTTTCATCCGCCGCCAGGAACCGGAGTGAGGCGTAGCAGCGCTACGCCGATCGGAAGGTGACAACGCGGTGGGGGAAAAGATACGCTGAACTTTCTGGTTTACAGGTGGAATTGCTGTAAGAAAGGATGATATTGTTTGGAGATCGTTTCACAGATACTGTCTATCTTGGCGGCATTGCTGCTGTTGAGCATATTTGTCACTGTGCACGAGTATGGGCACTATAAGGCTGGCAGGCTCCTGGGCTTTGGTATTGTGGAGTTTGCCATCGGCATGGGGCCGAAGCTCTGGAGCAGGGAAAAGAACGGCATCCTGTATGCCATTCGTGCGTTCCCCATCGGCGGCATGTGCCGGTTTTATGGGGAAGACGAGGAAATTAAGGACGGCAAAAGCTTCAACGCGCAGAAGGCGTGGAAGCGCTTTCTTGTGATTCTGGCGGGGCCCTTGATGAACATCCTGTTTGCACTGGTGTTCGCGATCGTCGCGCTGACGGCTTATGGGGATTACAAGGCTGCCGTGGCGGAGGTTGCGGACACATCGTCACCCGCGTACCTTGCGGGCGTCCAGCCGGGGGATGTTCTGTATGCCATCAATGGTAAGGCCGTTTCTTCTACGCAGGACGCGGTCAATAAAATTGTTGCCGTTGAGGAGAATGAAGCGGTGCTCACCGTAGGGCGCGGCGAAGAAACGCTTGATTTGAAATTGGAGAATATCTACAACGAGGAAGCGGGGCGCAACCTGATCGGCATTACCATCGGCCTTGTGCGCGTTCCGTATACGTTCGCTGAAGCAATCACAGGATCGTTTGCCTATGTTGGATCAATCCTTCAAGAGATGGTTGGATTCTTTCGCGGTATGTTTACAACAGGCGTTCAACTCGATGATGTTGCCGGGCCGCTCGGTGTGATCAGCGTCATAGGCACCGCGGTGCGCGTTGGGCTTGAAATGGTACTGCGGCTGTCCGTCATGCTAAGTGTCAATCTTGCGTTTATCAACTTGCTGCCTATTCCCGGACTGGATGGCTCAAGGCTTGCATTCTTGACGTTGGAAGGCATTCGGAGAAAGCCGGTGCCCGAAAGGGTGGAGGGTACGATCCACCTTATCGGCATGATTCTGCTGTTTGCGCTGATCATACTGCTCACATTTAACGATATTAAAAGAATGCTGGGGGTGTAATCCGCCATGGCGAACACAAGGCTTGTCATGGTTGAAAGCGTGCCGGTGGGCGCAAATAGCCCCGTTACCATCCAGTCCATGACCAATACGGATACGCGGGACGCGGAAGCGACCGTACAGCAGATATTGGCGCTTGAAGCGGCGGGCTGCGAAATTGTCCGCTCCTCCGTTTATAATATGGCCTGCGCGAAAGCGTTCCGGGCAATCAAGGAACGCATCCATATTCCGCTGGTGGCGGATGTGCATTTTGATCACAGGCTGGCCATTGCGGCAGCGGAGAACGGTGCGGACAAGCTGCGCATCAACCCCGGCAACATCGGCGGTGAGAAAAAGGTGCAGGAGCTGGTCGATTGCGCAAAGGCGCACCGGCTGCCCATCCGCATCGGCGTCAACGCGGGCTCCTTGGAAAAGGACCTCTTGGAGCAATACGGCGGCCCGAAGCCTGCGGCAATGGTGGAAAGCGCCATGCGGCACATCGCCATGCTGGAGAATGCCGGGTTTTATGATACCGTCGTTTCTCTTAAGGCGTCAAACGTGCCGGACACCGTGCGAGCATACCGCCTGATGCATGAAAAGGTGGACTATCCGCTGCACATCGGCGTGACGGAGGCGGGGCTTGGAGAATATGCGCTTGTCAAATCCGCCATGGGCCTGGGCACGCTGCTGCTTGAGGGCATCGGGGATACGTTGCGCGTCTCCCTCACGGGCGATCCCGTGCAGGAGGTAACGGCCGCGCAGCAGATTTTAAACGCGGCGGGACTAAGAAAAGAACTGCTTGAAATCATCAGCTGCCCCACCTGCGGGCGCTGCGGGGTGAATCTGGAGGATGTCGTCTATACGCTGCGCGAAGAACTGAAGGATCTGCGCGAGCCACTTACCATTGCCGTGATGGGCTGTGCAGTGAATGGCCCCGGCGAAGCGAAAGAGGCGGATATCGGCATTGCGTTTGGTTCTGGCAATGGTGTACTGTTTCAAAAGGGAGAGAAAACCGCGTCCGGCACAGCGGATCAAATGATCGCGCTTTTGGTACAGGAAGCAAAACGCATGAAACAACAGTAGGTTTTTTGGCCTTGGTTGGAGGGGTAAGTTGAATACGGAGTTTACACAATTGCTGCTGCAGGCCGGGGAATGGGCCGCAGGTTTAACGCTTCAGCAGGCAAACTGGAATCCTGCCGCGCAATCTTTGCAAATACAATTCCATACCCAGCTTTTAATTACAAACGAACAGCAGGCAGAACTGGCGTCCGTTCTGGCCGCGCATTTTGCGCCGTGCCGCGTGGAAGCCAGTATCACTAGCGCCGCGGTGCTGCAGGCGGTGGCTGCGGAAGCCGCAGCTGCGCCCAGGGAAAGCGCCAAAAAGCCTCCGGCGGAGGAAGAACAGCTGTTGTTCGGCAAGCGGATTGTGAAGGCGGATATTACCAAAATGGTCGACCTCCGCGACGATTCCGGCCGCGTCACGGTGGAAGGCCGCCTCATTTCTATGGAGTGCAAGAAGCTCAAAAACGGCGCCGATAAGCTTTTACTATTGTTCCATGTGACGGATCATACCAACACCATGCTCTTTAAGGTGTTCGCCTTTGATAAAGCGGGGGCGGCGCTTGTAAAAGCCTTGGAGGAAGCGCAGTCTTCAAATGCCTGCCTTCGCATCCGCGGCCAGTGCGAATACGACAATTTCTCGCGCGAGCTTGTCATACAGGCGCAGGATATCATGACGGTACCCGGCAATGTCCGCAAGGACAAGGCGGAGCAAAAGCGCGTGGAACTGCACCTGCATACGCAGATGTCCGCCATGGATGCGCTCACAGGAGTCAAGGACGCGATCAAGACCGCGGCCTCCTGGGGGCACAGCGCCATCGCCATTACCGATCATGGCGTGGTACAGGCGTTCCCGGAGGCGTATAAGGCGGGCGCAAAAAATAAGATCAAAATCCTCTATGGCGTAGAGGGTTATTTAAAGGCGGATACCTCCGTATTGCCGCTTGACCAGATCTATGTGGTGTTCGATATTGAAACCACAGGTCTAAAGGCCGAGCAGGGGCATATCATTGAAATCGGCGCGGTCAAGGTAAAGGGCGGCGAAATCATAGACCGCTTCAGCACGTTTGTCAACGCGGGCGTTACAATCCCGCCAAACATCGTGGAGCTTACCGGCATCACGGAGGATATGATAAAAGATGCACCGCTCGCGCGGGAGGTGCTTGTACAGTTTGCCGCATTCACACAAGGCTGCGTGCTTGTGGCGCACAACGCCTCCTTTGACGTGGGCTTTGTCCGCGTACATGGGAAACGCTTTTCTATCGCATTTGATCAGCCGTATGCGGATACGCTGATGCTCTCGCGCTACCTGCTGTGGGGCGTCAAAAACCATAAGCTCAACACTGTCTGCGAGCATCTTGGCATCTCGTTGGAGCATCACCACCGCGCCGTGGACGACGCGGAAGCGACGGCAGCCGTATTTTTAAAGTTCATGGGGCGCATGCAGGGCATGGGCCTACAGGAGATCCCCGTCTATACCCATGACGAAGAGGAAGAGACCCGCGGCAAGCGCGCCAAATTGAACCATATTATCATACTGGCAAAAACGCAGGCCGGCATGAAAAACCTTTACCGGCTGGTGAGCCACGCGCATATCGATTTTTTCCACGGCAGGCCGCAGATTCCAAAGAGCCTGCTCAGGATGTACCGGGAAGGGCTTCTCCTGGGCTCCGCGTGCGAGCAGGGCGAGCTTTATCAGGCCATTCTCCATAAAAAATCGGAAGCGGATATCAAAGCGCTTGCGGACTGGTACGATTATTTTGAAATCCAGCCGCTTGGCAACAACGAGTTTATGCTGCGCGAAGGCATGGTGCCCGATGAAGAAGCGCTCCGGGACATCAACCGCCGCATCGTGCAGTTGGGGAAGGACTTCAACAAGGCCGTTGTCGCAACGGGGGATGTGCACTTCCTCAACCCGGAGGATGCGGTCTACCGCGCCATATTGCTCAACGAAATGGATTATAAGGACGCGCATCTCCAGCCGCCGCTCTATTTTAAGACGACGGATGAGATGCTTGATGAGTTTTCCTACCTTGGCGAAGAAGAAGCCATGGAGGTCGTCGTCCACGCGCCAAACAGCATCGCGGAGCGCTGCGATGTGTTGAAGCCCTATCCGGACGGCACCTATGCGCCGAAAATCGAGGATGCGGAAAACATCCTCCGCAATATGGCGACCGACCGTGCGCATGAACTTTATGGCGACCCGCTGCCCGAAATTGTACAGAAGCGTCTTGATAAGGAGCTCAACTCCATCATCGGCAACGGCTTTGCTTCGCTTTATCTCATGGCGCAGCGGCTTGTAAAGAAATCCATGGACGACGGGTACCTCGTCGGCTCCCGAGGCTCCGTCGGTTCCTCGTTTGTCGCCACCATGGCGGGGATTACGGAGGTTAACCCGCTGCAGCCGCACTATCTTTGCCCCAACTGCAAGCACAGCGAGTTTGAGGTGGACCGTGCAAAGTACGCCTGCGGGGTGGACATGCCGGAGGCAAACTGTCCCATATGCGGCACAGCATATGAAAAAGCGGGCTACGAGATTCCGTTTGAAGTGTTTTTGGGGTTCCACGGCGATAAGACGCCGGATATTGATCTGAACTTTTCGGGCGAATACCAGCCCGTTGCGCACAAATACACGGAAGAGATGTTTGGCGATGGGCACGCCTTCCGCGCGGGTACCATCAGCGGCATTCAGACAAAGACCGCTTACGGCTATGTGCTCAAATATCTTGAAAAAATGAATATGACCGTTACCCGGCATGAGATTGACAGACTCTGTGAAGGATGTACGGGCGTCAAACGCACCACCGGCCAGCATCCGGGCGGCATCGTTATTGTGCCAAAGGAGAACGATATTTTAGAGTTCACCCCGGTACAGTATCCGGCGGACCAAAAGCAGAAAAACACCATCACCACGCATTTTGATTTCCATGCGCTTGACGACCGCCTGGTAAAGCTCGATATTCTGGGGCACGACGATCCGACGGCATTAAAAATGCTCAACGATCTGACCGGCGTCAACCCGCGTTCTATCCCGCTTGACGATGAAGATACCATGAGCATCTATTCTTCCTCGGAGCGGCTGGGCGTCGATCTGAAGGCGCTTGGCGGCTGCGAGGTAGGCTCGCTTGGCATCCCCGAATTCGGCACGAGCTTTGTAAGACAAATGCTTATGGATACAAGGCCCACCACAATGGAAGAGCTTGTGCGCATCGCAGGGCTTTCCCACGGTACGGACGTGTGGCTCAACAATGCCCAGACGCTGGTGCTCAACGGCACCGCCACGCTTTCCCAGGTTATCTGCACGCGTGACGATATTATGAATTATCTCATCGCCTGCGGGTGTGAGCCTTCCATCTCATTTAAAACCATGGAAAGCGTGCGCAAGGGCAAGGGACTCAATGAAGATATGAAGGCCGCCATGCTCAAGCAAAGTGTACCCGCATGGTTCATCGACTCCTGTGAGAAGATCAAATACATGTTTCCGCGCGCGCACGCGGTGGCGTATGTCATGATGTCCTACCGCATCGCGTATTACAAAATGCACCTTCCGAGGGCGTTTTATGCCGTGTACTATACCGTGCGCGCTGACGCGTTCGATGTAAAATACGCGGTCGGCGGCGCAGCGAAGGTACTCCAGAACATCCGGGAGATTGAAGCGAAAGGAAAGGAAGCAAGCAACCAGGAGACGGATCTTCTGACCATATTGGAAGTGGTGTATGAAATGAATCTCCGGGGCATCGCGCTTTTGCCGGTCGATATCTATCAATCGGATGCCGTCAATTTCCTTATTGAAGAGGACGGCATCCGTGCCCCGTTCAGCGCTGTAGGCGGCGTGGGACGCAACGCGGCTATGGCGATGACGCAGAACAAAGGCGGGGAGAAGTTCCTTTCCATAGAGGATTTCCAATCGCGCACGGGTGCGAACAGCGCGGTCATCAATGCGCTGACCGAGGCGGGCTGCTTTGATATGCTGCCAAAATCGAATCAGCTGAGTCTTTTTTAATCGTGCAAATATGCAGCAAAACAGCCATTTTGTGCGTTTAGGCGGAATATATTTGTAAATTATTGCAAAACGGCTCGCTTGACAATTGAAACCAAAGGTTTTACAATCGATATTGAAAAACCATGCAGACTTGTTGCGAGTTCATAATGATTCTTATGAAATTGCCGGTATGCAAACCGGGCCTGTGCCCGGTTACATTTATATAAATTGGAGGTTGCCTGCGTGATAAGTGTTTGGATCGGAATCGCCATTGCAATTGTCACCCTAGTGGTCGGTACATTTGCAGGGTATCTTTACCGGCGGAATATCGCCGAAGCCAAAACCGGAAAAGCCGAAGAAGCTGTTAATAGAATGTTGGAAGATGCGCAAAAACGCGCGGAAGAAATCAGAAAAGAAAAGGTGCTCGAAGCAAAGGAAGAAGTCTTCAAACTCAAGAGTGAAGGCGAACGGGAACTCCGCGAACGGCGCAACGACCTGCAGCGTTCGGAACGCAGAATCCTGCAAAAGGAAGAAACCCTTGATAAGAAGCAGGATGGTCTTGAACAGCGTGAGCTTCACCTGAACAAGCGCGAAGGGGAAATTGAAGTTAAAGCGTCTGAGATTGACGTGCTGCACAGCCGCCAGCTCAAGGAACTTGAAACCATATCCGGCTTGTCCATGGATGCCGCAAAGGAAATTCTTCTGGGCAATGTAGAGCGCGAAGCGCGTCATGAAGCGGCACTGCTGCTGCGCGATATCGAAGCAAAAACAAAAGAAGAAGCGGATAAGCGCGCGCGCAACATCGTGTCGCTTGCCATACAGCGCTGTGCTGCGGATCATGTGGCGGAAGCCACCGTCTCCGTTGTGCCGCTGCCCAACGACGAAATGAAAGGGCGCATCATTGGCCGTGAAGGGCGCAACATCCGCGCGCTCGAAACAGCGACGGGCGTAGACCTTATTATAGACGATACGCCGGAAGCAGTCATCCTTTCCGGCTTTGACCCTGTCCGCAGGGAAGTGGCGCGTATCGCTTTAGAGAAGCTGATCCTCGACGGACGCATCCATCCTGCGCGCATTGAAGAAATGGTGGACAAAGCCAAGCGCGAGGTCGATAACCAGATCCGCGAAGCGGGCGAACAGGCGGTGCTTGATGTGGACGTGCATGGGCTGCATCATGAAATCGTCCGTTTGCTCGGCCGTTTGAAGTACCGTACCAGCTACGGGCAGAACGTGCTCAAGCACTCCATCGAGGTTTCGCATCTCGCGGGCGTGATGGCAGCCGAGCTTGGCGCGAATGTGGCACTGGCTAAGCGCGGCGGATTATTGCACGACATCGGCAAGGCCATTGACCATGAGGTGGAAGGCCCGCACGTCCAGATCGGCGCGGATGTTGCAAAGAAATTCCGTGAAAACAACGCGGTTATCCACTGCATCATGGCGCACCACGGGGACGTGGAAGCGCAGACCGTGGAAGCGGTGCTGGTGCAGGCAGCGGATGCAATATCGGCAGCAAGGCCCGGTGCACGGCGCGAAACGCTTGAAAGCTACATCAAGCGCCTGCAGAAGCTTGAGGAGATTGCAAACTCCTTTGAGGGTGTGGATACTTCCTTCGCCATTCAGGCGGGCCGCGAAGTGCGCATCATTGTTAAGCCCGAGTTCGTGAACGATGCGGACACCATCGTCATGGCAAAGGATATTGCAAAGCGTATCGAGGCGGAGCTTGAATATCCCGGCCAGATTAAAGTGAACGTCATCCGGGAAACGCGCACGGTCGATTATGCAAAGTAAGCCGTTATAAAATTCGGTAAAATAAGGATATGCCTCACAGCATATCCTTATTTTATGGGGGCGTGCCCGAAGCGCAGCCTGCGGCAGAACAAGCGAGGGCTAAGCCCAATGAGCAAGGGAGTACCGCGACCGGTAGGGAACGGGACGACCATTGCGATTTGAGGGACCGAACCCGAAGCGCAGTCAGTGGCGGATGCAGCACGGCGTAAGCCCAGTGGGCAAAGGCAGCGGCTTTGCCGCAACGCAGCGCGGCCATTACGAACTGTGGGGGGGTATCGGCTTCTAGCAAAACCAGGAAAGGCGGATGCAGGTGAATATTCCGGTTGCCGACGCACATTGCGATTTTCTATATTCCATGTGGCAGAACGGGTACGGTATTGAAACGTACCACGAAGGCCAGGCCATGTATTTGCCGTATATGCAGCAGGGCGGCGTTGCGCTGCAGTTCTTTGCCGCATGGATGGATCGTTCCCTACGTACGCCCTATGTCCAGCAATGCATGGGCATGATCGACGCATACTATCGCATGCTCGAAGCAAACAACGGAAGCCTTGAACCGCTCACGCCGTCTTTTGTTCCCGGACGGGGCAAAATTGCTGCCGTTCTTACCATTGAAGGCGGGGAGGCCATTGAAGGGAGCCTGGCGGTACTGCGCATGTTTAAACGGCTTGGCGTATGCGCTATGACCTTAACATGGAACTACAACAACGAACTTGCGGGCGCAGCAACAGCAAAGGGCAACAGGGGGCTGACCGCTTTGGGCCGCGAGGTGGTCGCAGAGATGGAGCGCATCCATATGGCGGTGGATTTGGCGCACCTGAGCGATGCGGGGATTGACGACGTGCTTTCCATTGCAAAGGCGCCTGTGTTTGCTTCCCATTCCAATGCGCGGGAGGCGTTTTATTCGCCGCGGTCCCTGCAGAATGCGCACATCCAGGAAATTGCGCGCAGGGGCGGCGTCATTGGC
This sequence comes from Bacillota bacterium, assembly GCA_023461495.1. Lineage (GTDB taxonomy): Bacteria > Bacillota > Clostridia > Christensenellales > CAG-138 > JAEYLA01. Next base: position 13,238 of record JAEYLA010000285.1, read on the forward strand.
GTGAACTTCTTTCATAAGCAGCTGACGGACCGGGGAAGCGCAAGGATAGCGGATATTGTCACACAGATAATGCATATCGTTAAGGTTGGCGGAGCAAGGTGCTGTGCCATCGGTTCCGACTTTGACGGCATGCCCGTTTACCCGGAAGATTTAAAGACGAGCCGCGATTTTCCTTCCCTGCTCTCAGCACTCCAGGAAGCGGGGCTTTCCCAGGCAGAGATTGAACAAATTGCCTATTACAACCTGCGGGATTATATTTTACGGTTTGTTTCCTTTCCCGAGGTTTGCGGTATGGGCAATAAAATGCTATAATACGAATGGTTCGGTGGGGAGGTGTTTGTATGGCTCCATTTTCGGATATTGGGAAGAAGATCAACTCCATTGCGGAAACCGCCGGAAAAAAATCCGGCGAGATGGTGGAATCCGCGCGCCTTCATGCGGAAATCCGCAGCTTTGAGGATCAGATTGCCGATCTGCAATTCGAACTGGGCTGCGCATACTACGCGCAAAACAAACACCATCCGGAAGGCCCGTTTGAAGAGAAGATACAGAAGATTCTGCGCCTGGAGCAGGATGTCCGTCTGAGAAACGAGCGGATACTATTGCTCAAGGGCCATATGTTCTGCCCTGGCTGTGATGCCGTCGTCGGCAGGGCAGATGGGTTTTGCAGCAAGTGCGGCGCGGCGCTGCCGGCTGTAAAGGATGGCTATGAAGAGGCGCAGCTGTGTGAAAACTGCGGCGCGGCATTTTCAGAAGAGCAGCAGTATTGCAATAAGTGCGGATATCTCGTGCAGGACAGCCTTTCTATATAAGGTATTGGGGGGGAGCGAAAAAAGAATGCTCAAGCAAATGCAGTATGATGAAGCAAACAAGGTTTGGCGTGGAAATTTATTTGGGGATTTGGACGCTGTTCAGGCGCCCAAATTGATTTCTGCCATCCACGATGCACTTGAAACCCATGCGGTGCCGGTTGTGTTTGATTGCAAGCAGCTGGATTTTATAGACAGCATGGGCCTTGGCGCGTTGGTCAAAATGCGCAAGATGGCGGAAGAAAAAGGATGCACGCTGCAGCTTCTCAGGATGAAGCCGCGTATCCACAAGCTCTTTGTCATCACCGGGCTTGATAGTTCCTTTGGAATTGAGGTGGAATAGCAATGGCGGAGATCGTTCGGCTGACATTGCCCGCAAAAGCGGAATATCTGACAACGGCGCGGCTGGTAGGGGGGTCCCTTGCCGGGCAGGCCGGGTTTGACATGGAAGAGATTGAAGATGTCAAGACGGCGCTGTCGGAAGCCTGCCTGCTTTTAATTCCATGCATGCAGCAGCCGGGCTGCGTGGAGCTGGAAATATGGGTGGAAGATGGGCTGCATGTAAAGGTCTCGGCCGATTGTGCGCCGGAAAGCTGCCCCAACACGCCTGAGCGGCAGTTCAGCGTATTTTTGCTTCAGGCGCTTTCAGATGATTTTTCATTCTCCTTTGCGGAAGGGAAGAGCGAGTATAGCTTTTACAAAGCGCTGCCCGCATAAACGTTGCCTTACATCAACGGAAAGGAGGGTGTCGCGCGTTGGAAGA